>DBNZ01000067.1:0-8826 GCA_002299495.1 Methylococcaceae bacterium UBA659 | reverse complement strand
TAATCTTAAGGCTCTCCTAATTCTGTTAACTAAACCATAGGAAACGTTATGAAACAAATAAAAACAATGGCACAGACCGGTTTTACTTTGCTGGAATTGTTGGTGGTGTTGGGCATCATCGCCATGTTGGCCGGCATTGTCGGCCCACAAGTGATGAAACATATGGGTGAATCCAAAACCAAGGCGGCCAAGGTACAGATTGCAGACCTAGCCGCCACTTTGGATATGTATAAACTGGATTTGGGCCGTTATCCGACTTCGGATGAAGGCTTGCAGGCGCTGGTCGAGTCTCCGGAAAACGCCAAACGGTGGAATGGCCCTTATCTACAAAAAGCCAAAGTGCCCGTGGACCCTTGGCAGAATGAATACCACTATGCCGCCCCCGGCGAACACGGCAAGTTTGATTTGTTTTCTTATGGTGCCGATGGCAAAGAAGGCGGGGAAGGCGAAGACCAAGACGTGGTCAGCTGGGAATGACGATTACCGCCTGAGTATAAAACCATCCCCAGACGTGATGAGTCCAAGCCACCGCCAGCAGGGTTTTACCTTGATCGAATTGATGGTGGTCTTGTTCATCATCGTGTTGGGTTCGGCTATTGTCGGCATCAATATTGCCACTGGCAATGACAGCACCGAACTCAAGGCGGCCGCTAGAGACATGGTGTCGGCGCTGCGTTACGCTAAAGGCCAAGCCGCCATTGAACGGCAGCAAATCACCGTTGATTTCGACCTAGGGAATAACACCTATAGGGTGAGTGGTCGGGATAGGGTTTATGCCATTGCCGAAAGCATTGGGATGACCATAGTCACCGCGGACAGCGAAATTTTCGGCCAAGGATTGGCCGGTTTCCGGTTTTATCCGGATGGCTCGGCGACAGGCGGAAGGATCACGCTAGAGCGCAGCAACAAAAAATGGCAAATAGACATCAATTGGCTGACCGGCCTGGTTGAACTGAATGAACCCAAGCAATAAACAACAAGGCTTTTCGTTATTGGAAGTGCTGGTTGCCTTTGCTATTTTGGCGTTGTCCATTGGGATTTTATTAAAGATATTTTCCGGCGGAGCCAATACCGCCTTGTTGGCTGAAGAATACACGGCGGCCGTGCAGATTGCCGAATCCCTCATGACCAAGGAAGGCGTCGAGACACCCTTGCAGATAGGTGAAATCACGGGCATTGAGGATGCCAAATACAGTTGGCGGGTTACTGTCAGCCCCTATCGGTTTAGCCCTGGTGAAGTTGACACGGTTAACTTGCCCGCCCAATTGATGAAGGTCGATGTCTTGGTCCGTTGGGGACAAGAGCGGCGGGAATTGCACTTAAGCACCTTAAAAGTGTTCACTAATCCAGCAATTAATGCCCCGGAAAACAAACTGACCAATGACAGTGAAAGCGATCCGGGCAATTAACACAAGCCGGGGCTTTACCCTGGTTGAGGTATTGATGGCCATGAGCTTGCTTAGCGTCATGGTAGCGTTGCTGTTTGGCACCTTGAAAATTAGTGCGGATAGTTGGGAGAGCGGGGAAAAGAAAATTACCGATGTCAACGAAATAGCGGTGGTCTATAACTTTTTTCAACGGCATTTAGTGGACAGCAAACCCTTATTGGACGATTTTACCGAACCTGGCGTCAGCGCCTTGGCTTTTCAAGGCGATGTCCAATCCTTAAGATTTGTGTCCCATTTTCCGGCTAGTGCCGAAAGAGCTGGGGCGCAACTCTTTACCGTCAAGTACCAGGATGAAGTTGAACCGGCCAGTCTAGTCGTGGGCATTAGCCCTTTTTACCCTCTGGTTGAAGGTGTGCAACGACCTAAAGAGGAGGTCACCTTAATCAAGGGGGTTAGCCGTTTTGAACTGGCTTATTTTGGTGAAAGCCCAGAAACCGGGCAGATTGCCTGGCAAGACCATTGGCATGGTCAAGAAACCTTGCCAAAAATGGTAAGAGTGAAAATTAGCTTGGCTAAAGGCGGATTTTGGCCTGCTATGGTGTTTCCCATCAAAATTTCCGATACGGCGGTATTTTTTAATCTGGGTGGGGCAGGCGGCGGCGAAAATGAGGAAGAAGAGGGCGGTGCCATGGACGCTGATGAGGATGACGGTCAGGATATGATGGATGAGGACTTAGGGGCGGACGAGGAATGAGGCCTAAAAAAAAGCCAGCCGGCTTTGCCTTAATCCTGGTGTTATGGGTTTTAAGCCTGTTAATCCTGATGGCGGGCAGTTTTGCCTTAAGCATGCGCAGAGAAACCGCGATAGTCGCCAACATTAAAAATTCCGCCCGTGCGATGGCCATTGCCGAATCGGGTATAGCCATCGCCAAACAGATGCTGACATTGCCGGACAAAAACCTGCAATGGCGGACGGATGGCAGTGTTTACAAAATAGAAACCGAGGATGCCGAAATCAGGGTCCGGTTACAGGCTGAAAACGGTAAAATTGACATCAACAAGGCCGACGAGAGGTTATTGACGGCTTTGTTCGCCAATGCGCCGGTTGTTAGCGGCAATCCTGCGGTCAATTTGGTGAGCGCCATTTTGGATTGGCGGGATAAGGATGATTTGATCCACATCAATGGCGCGGAAAGCAAGGAATATCAGGAAGCCGGGCTAACATACGCACCGCGCAACAAACCCTTTGAAAGCCTTGATGAACTACGCTTGGTGCTGGGCATGGACAACGAGGTTTATGCTTGGCTGGCACCGTTGGCGACCATTTATTCAGGCCAGGCAAAAGTCAATTTAGCCAATGCCAGCGCCGAAGTCTTGCGTTCCCTTCCGGAATTGGACCCAACCTTGTTAGGGAGTTATTTGACGCTCCGCCTGCAAAGCGGGCAACAGAATTTGCCGCCCCCCCCCTTCCCAACCCAGCTCGGCCAGCCAGGGCAAAGCAATGCCAGCCCCATTGTCTCCATAGTTTCAGAGGCGCTACTGGATGATGGCAGCGCGGCCAAGATACACGCGGTTTTGGCCACTAGCCAAAATGCCCAATCGCCTTTCCGTGTACTGGATTGGCGGCAGGACAGCCTTAGCGACTTAACCTTATTCACCGACCCGGGGACAGATTACCCGGCGGCCAGCGACTGGATAGCAAAACATTATGTTGAACCTGATCTCAACCGTTGATTTGGATTTTATGGCGTTCCTGCGCTGGTGGCGGCGGGAATTAGGCCTACTGGTGCCGGAGAAAGTCAAACGTCTGGTCACGGACAAGCAAGGCTTCATCATCATCACCCCGGAGCTAAGCCGATTGCATTTTAGTGTGGAAGACGACGGCGAACGCCGTTTTCTGACCTCGCTGGAGAGGACTGAAGGCTCCGCCGCCATGTTTCAGCAGCGGGTGGCGCAAGACGAAAGTTTGGCTAAAGCGGCTGTCATCCTCAGATTGCCCGTGGGAATGGGTTTGGTCAGGGAATTGTCGTTTCCGGTTGCGGCAAAGGAAAACTTGCAACAAGTCATCGCTTATGAATTGGACCGGTACACCCCGTTTAAGGCCGATCAAGTCTATTTTGCCGTCCGCCCAAGTGAAGGCCCGCAAGAGCCCGGGCTGATTAAAGTGTCGTTGGTGCTAACCCCGCGCGAATCCTTGGACGCCCTGTACGAAGATGTCAGGGCGATAGGGTTGTTGCCAGTTTTTGCCGACTACGAGGGGGTTCCTAACCTATTGCAATCAAGCCGCAATCGCTACAATTTATTGCCCGAAAAATATCGGCAAAAAACGCCCCAGATCCCGTTCATAATCCATACCAGCCTTATGGTTTTGGCGTGCTGGTTGTTTATAGGCGTTTTGGTGTTGCCGGTTTGGTTCCAGTACCAGACCGTCGAAGCTTTGACAGAAAGGGTCAAGGGCATTGAAAAGGAGGCAAAAAAAATAAAGCTCATGCAAGGGAAAGTGGATGAGGCCATCAATGAAACGCAAAAGTTGTTGGATGAAAAGACCGATATGCCCATGATGGTAGCAGTATTAGATGCCTTGAGTTCATTGATGAAAGATGACACGTCTTTAGATTACCTGCAGTTTTCGGATGGGCATTTGCAGATCCAAGGCCAATCGCCCTCGGCCTCGACCCTAATAGGCGTACTTGAAGCGTCCGAGTTATTTAATAACGCCCGTTTTGTTTCTCCGGTGACACAGGACAATGTCAGCAAACTAGAGCGTTTCCAAATCACCGTGGACATATCTAAAAAAAGCGACGGCCATGAAAAAACTCTCTGATCAAAACCTGCAACGTTGGCTGGCTGTTGGTTTATTGCTGGTTATGGTTTTGGCGATTGGACTATTGCTGATTATGCCGATCGTTAACAAGAGCAAAGAGCTGGCTGAAGAGCAGGAATCCTTATTGTTCCGCTTGCGGCAGTACCAAAAAATTTTGGCGCAAAAGGAAGCTATTGTCGAAAGTATGGCCAATATTGAGGAACAACAGGCCGGCCAGACTTATTTCAATAGCCAAGACACCGATGCGTTGGCCTCCGCAGAAATGCAGGAGACCATCAAGAAGGTTATAGAAGAGGCGGGTGGCCAGTTAAGCAGCACCCAAACCACGCCGGTGAGCACCCGAAACGATTTTAGCCGGATTACCGTCAGGGTAAGGATGACCGGTGATAGCATGGCCTTGCGGTCCGTACTCTACAAGCTTGAAACGGCGACCCCTTTGGTGGTAATTGACCAGTTGGATATACGGCCTATGCGGGGCGTCCGAAACCCCGTCACCCGGCAAATGGAACCGAGCAACCAATTGAATATCAATTTTCAAGCCGTGAGTTTTATGAGAAAGAAATCGTGAACAACAAATTGGTCTTTGTCCTGGCCATTGTCTGCGGTATTTTAACGGCGATTATTGTGGCGGAATGGGGATATGCACTACATGTCCGTAAGCAAGTGTGGTCACCGTTATCTGACCATGCCGTAACCGCCCCTTTGGCAAAAATGCCTGCCATAGATTTATCGGCAAAACCCGAAGAAAGCTATGTGGATTTTGTTGAGCGTCCGTTGTTTATCAGCGGTAGAAGGCCGGTAGTAGGCGGTGCGGAGGGCCAACCACAAGCCGGGGTCGAAGCGGCTGGGCAATTCGATTGGCAACTGGTCGGGGTTTACACCAATATAAACGACAAAATATTACAGGCTTTATTTGCCAGGGAAAAGAGGTTGCCCAAAGATAACTTCCGTAAATTGGCCGAGGGTGCGCTCCTTGATGGTTGGCAACTGACCAAAATTGAAAAAGACAAAGCCACTTTCAATCAAGAAGGCCATCAAAAAGTGTTGTTCCTGCGAAAGCCTAAACCTAAACAGTTGCCAGGGGGTGCTAACCCCCCACTTGAGCCTACACAGGCCATACCCGTGGCGGAGCCAGAAGAAGAACGCCTAGATGATGAAGAGCCCCTAGATGATGAAGAGCCCATAGATGAATAAAGTTTCTAAAACGGCAACGCTAACCTGTTTGGTCGCCGCCGGATTGTTTTTGCCTGGTTGTGAATTACTGGGCCGCAAGCATGCGGAGTTACTGCCGTTAGAGCCGGTCACGCCGACAGGAGCCGAGGGGTCTAGGACCGTTTTTAACGGCCTGCAAAATAAACCCGCAGAATCTGCGCGCCGCCCCGCCCCGGAATTATATCCAAGCAGGGCCGCACCGATTGGCGCACCGCCACGGCCAGCGACAAGACCCGAGGCCGGAAAAAAGGACACCTATACTTTCAATTTTGACGACGCCGATTTGGGCGAAGTGGTGAAAGTCATTATTGGCGATACGCTGAAAATGAATTATATCTTAAGCCCGAAAGTGTCCGGCAAGGTCACTTTACAGACCACCCAACCCTTGACCAAAGAAGAATTGTTGCCCACCTTGGAAATGGTGCTGCAAATGAACAATGCGGCTTTGGTCAAGGATGGCGATATCTACCATATTCAACCCGTGGCCGACGCCTTGTATAGATCGGATTTATCCATGTTTGGGCAACGAGTAGGCTATCAGACCCGGGTCATTCCGATACGCTATGTTGCCGTCCATGATCTGGTGGAGGTGCTGAAACCCTTGGTGCAGGAAAAGACCATCCTGTCGGTGGACAAAGCCAAGAATTTGATGGTGGCCTCCGGTTCCTCGGATGATATTGACCGGGTTATGGACATGGTGAATACCTTCGATACGGATATTTTGAACGGCCGCTCGTTCGGGTTGTTTCCGTTAGTCCATGCAGATCCAGAAGGCGTTATCAAGGAACTTGAGGAAATCTTCGCTAAGTCTGGTGACGAATCGGAGTTTTTTCGCTTTGTGCCGATAGAGCGCCTGAATGCCGTATTGGCCATCACCAAGCAGGCCAAGTATTTGCGTGATATTGAAAGCTGGGTGTTTAGGCTCGATAAGGCCAAGTCAGCGGCTGGTGGCGGCGTCAATGTCTATATGGTCCAACATGCGGATGCGGAAGAGTTGGCCGGGACTTTGAATGAAATTTATACCGGAGCCGCCCATCAGGACACCTCGGCTAAAGTCGCGCCCGGCAAAAAAGCAGCAGAAGTGACCAATAAAGAATCACCCGCGAGTAAAAGCGCACCGGCGGCAAAAATTACCGGCGCCAGATTGGCCAGAAGCACGGCCCGCACCGGTGCAAGCCCTAGAGGGGCGGTGACCGTTGCCAATGTTGAAAATGTCAAGATCATCGCCGATAAAGCCAATAACGCTTTAATCATTGTGGCGACTCCCAGCGAGTATGGAGTCATTCTTCCGGTCATCAAGCAACTGGACATATTGCCGTTGCAAGTGCTGATTGACGCCACCATTGTTTCCGTGAATTTAAGAGACGAGTTAACGTACGGGATCCAATGGTTTTTACGTCATGAAGGTAGTGGGGCCTCCTTAGGTGGAATAGCGGCAGCGGGTGCCGCCGCTTTTGCCAGCAGTGGCTTAAGCATGGTCTATAACGCAGGCACGGTCAGTGCTTTGCTACGCGCCCAGGCCGTAAAAGATAACATTAATGTTATTTCGTCACCCTCGCTTATGGTGTTAAACAACCAGTCTGCGTTGATCAATGTAGGTGATCAAGTCCCCGTGCTAACCGGCAGCACCGCAATCCCAATTGCCGGCGGCGGCGGCGACGGCGCCACCTTGGCCCAGGCCAACACTATCCAATATTTGGACACCGGCGTCACTTTGGAGGTGACGCCTAGGGTTAATGCCAACGGCATGGTGGTTATGGGAATCAGCCAGATTGTCAGTAGCGCTAAAGAAACATTGGTCGGTCCGACGCAATCGGCGACGATTGCCAAAAAAGAAATTCAAAGTTCAGTAGCCGTCCAAGATGGCGAAACCATCGTTCTAGGCGGGTTAATTACCGAAGACGACACCTATAACAGGTCTGGCCTACCCTGGTTTCATGAGCTGCCATGGATAGGGCCGCTTTTTGGTGATACCACAGATAGGAGAGTTCGGAATGAATTGGTGGTGTTGATTACCCCGCGGGTGGTCAAAAGCAGGCATGACTCGAATTTAATTTCCAATGAGTTCAAACGGAAATTGACCGGGATTTACAAATAAGCGGTTAAGGCGTCATCATCGCATCGACAGCACACACTTGCCTGGTGCTAGAGCTACCTAAAAAGCGCCATTTAGCTTATAAACATGGCGTCGCCATAACTAAAAAACCGATAGCGTTGCTCAATAGCATGTTGGTAAGCGGCCATGACCGGTTGGTAACCCGAAAACGCACAAACCAACATCAACAACGTGGATTCCGGTAAATGGAAGTTGGTCAATAAGGCGTCTACGGACAGGAACGAGTAGCCGGGTGTGATAAATAAAGCGGTATCGCCAAATCCGGCTTGAAGCCCCCCGTTACTGGATGCCGATTCCAAAGCCCTAACTACGGTCGTCCCTACCGCAACCACCCGGCCGCCTTTGGCTTTCGCTTGCCGTATGGTGGCGACTGTGGCGGGCGGCACACAATAATATTCCTTGTGCATGATGTGGTTGGCCACGTTTTCCGTCCTCACGGGTTGGAATGTCCCGCTGCCTACATGCAAGGTGACGAAAGCCGTGGCTATGCCGTTGGCTTGAATTTTTGCCATCATGTCGTCATTGAAATGCAAACCCGCCGTAGGTGCGGCTACTGCACCCATTTCTCGTGCATAAACGGTTTGATACCGGTCTAAATCGGCTTTTTCGTCAGCCCGTTCGATGTAAGGCGGCAGCGGGACGTGGCCGATCGCAGCCAAGATTTGCCAGATGGTTCGGTCACCTTGAAATTCCAACCGGAATAAATTCTCGTCCCTACCCAGCACAACGCAGGAATAACCCTGTTCCAATTGGATCAGGGCGTTCTCTTTCGGTGTTTTGCTGGCTTTGACATGGGCAATGGCCCGATGCTCGTCGATAATCCGTTCAATCAAGATTTCCACCATGCCGCCGCTGTCCTTGTGGCCGAACAACCGTGCCGGCATCACCTTGGTGTCGTTGAACACCAGCACATCCTTGGCTGTAAGTTGGTCAATCAAATCAGAAAATTGGCGGTCTTTTATGCGCCCAGTGCGTGGCTCCAAGCATAACAAACGGCTGGCGTCACGCTCCGGCAACGGGTGTTGGGCGATTAAGCCTTCGGGTAAAAAATAATAAAAGTCAGATTTTTTCATAGCCGCCAATGGTAGCAACATGTTGATGGCAGTTACAAGCTATAAACAGGTAAAAAAATTTCACTTGGGGCTTCCAATTTGAATTTTATTGGGTAAAATACTCGTCTCTTTGCCGGGGTGGCGGAACTGGTAGACGCGCCGGATTCAAAATCCGGTGATGGTGACATCGTGCCGGTTCGATTCCGGCCCTCGGTACCAAAAAAGGGTTTCAGA
>DBNZ01000013.1:4264-9942 GCA_002299495.1 Methylococcaceae bacterium UBA659 | reverse complement strand
GGTGGGGTTCATGCCATAAGTGCTGTAAAGTTCGGCGCTGCACTATGTCAAAAATCGCTAATAAATGCCACCTGCATTGATTTGTAGGGATTACCCAGGAGAGGGCTATGTCAGTCAATGAATTACTGGAAAAAATAAAAAACCTGCGGCCAGTCAGCTTTGCCGAAACTATGGCGACCATCGACAGCTATTATCATTACCAACCGTGCAAATTTAGCAATGGCTTAGGTGAAGAAAAGCTGGAAAACGATGCCGGCCGCAACGAAGGCTCTTGCCGAATTTTTGCTTTTGCCAAAATGCACGGCCTAGACCAGCAGCAGACGTTGGCTTTGTTCGGCGATTATTACCGTTTGGAGGTTTTGGGCAACCCTGATGGGACAGACCATCAAAATATCCGACACTTCATGAAATTTGGCTGGGCCGGGATTGAATTCAAAGGAGAAGCGTTGATTCCTTTGGCTTAGGCCGCATTGAAGTGAACGGGCTAACTGATGTGACGCAGTAACGTTGTGGCATTCCGCCCCCGCATCGCGTCTGGAACAGCGATCAGAGCGCCAACAGTAGGCGCTTTAGGCGACGCAGGGAGCAAGGGAGCCGTTGCCTGGGCGGAGCAAAAGAAAGCACCTGGCTCGGGTGCGAGAGTCCATACCTTCGCCAAAAATCATGCTGTTTTCGCATGAATCCTACCGATTTCTGCGGCTTGGAAAATCCTATCGTCAATATAAAACCCCTCTGCATTTTTGCCGAGCGAATTGATAATCCGGCGCGTGTGTTTTCGCGCCCTGAAAATGGTTTTTAAATCCAGCATGCCCCCCTGTTTACGCCCTCGATTTTGGCTGGCAATAGCCGCGAAAAGGTCACCATAAAGAGGGAAAAGTGAGCGGTATTGTTGACTTGCGTTTCCTTGGCATTCATAAAATCTTCCAGCCCCCCATATTGTTGGGCATTTATGCCCCAGAGAGTATCGCGAAAGTTAAAATAATTTTGTTCGATGGTTGCACCATAGTTTTGCAAGTTCCTCAATTTATCAATTTAGCCGCGTTATCTATTCGGTCTTTGTCGGATTATGGACGCGCTAATCTTTTAAGAAAGCCAGGCTAGAAAGTTTATAATTTAGCCCTTTTCCTGATTTGTCCCCCTTTTATGCCGCCCAGTTTTGTCCACCTTCGGTTGCACAGCGAATTTTCCTTAGTCGATGGCATAGTGAAAATAAAGCCATTGGTTAACCGTCTGGTGGAACTGAATATGCCAGCGGTTGCGGTGACCGACCATTGCAATTTGTTCGCCTTGGTCAAGTTTTATAAAGCGGCCGTGGCCGCAGGCATTAAGCCCATTGCCGGCGCCGATGTTTGGGTATTTAATCCGGATGACCCAAGCGCGCCTTTTCGCCTGACGTTGTTGGTTAACCGGCAACAGGGCTATATCACCTTGACCGAGCTGATTTCAAAGGCTTATCAGCAAGGCCAGCAGAACGGCTTGCCCATGTTGCAGCGGTCTTGGTTAGAGCAATCGCATGACGGCTTGATTGCCTTGTCGGGGGCGATGGAAGGCGACATAGGCAGGGCGTTATTATCGGAAAATCCGGTTCAAGCCAGGCAATTGGCCGATTTTTGGTGCGGTTTGTTCGGTGACGGCTTTTATCTGGAGTTGCAACGGGTCGGCAAGCCCGATGAGGGGCGCTACATCGAGGCCGCGCTGGAATTGGCCTCGGCCGCGGATTTGCCGGTGGTGGCGACTAACGATGTCCGTTTTCTCAAGCCGGAAGATTTTGCCGCCCACGAAGTGCGGGTTTGTATCAACCAAGGCCGGGTATTGGATGACCCGCGTCGGCCAAAAGATTACACCGACCAACAATACCTGCGCGGCGGCGATGAAATGCAGGCTTTGTTTGCCGATATTCCCGAAGCGTTGGCCAATTCCGTGGAAATTGCCAAACGCTGTAACGTGCATCTGACCCTATGGCAAAACTTCCTGCCCGATTATCCGGTGCCAGACGGCATGACGCTGGCCGGTTTGATGGCCGTAGCCGCTAAGAAAGGCCTAGCGGAACGCTTGCGGCAGTATCCGGCGGTGGGTAAGGGCGGTGACGCAGAAAACCGGCGGGTTTATTACCAACGCTTGGACAGCGAGCTGAAAGTCATCGCCGACATGGGCTTTCCAGGCTATTTCATGATTGTCGCGGACTTTATCCAATGGGCCAAGCAAAACCGTATTCCCGTAGGCCCGGGGCGTGGTTCCGGGGCCGGGTCCTTGGTGGCTTATGCACTGAAAATCACCGACCTTGACCCCATCGAATTTGATTTGTTGTTTGAACGTTTCTTAAACCCGGAACGGGTGTCCATGCCCGACTTCGATATCGACTTTTGCATGGACCGGCGCGATGAGGTCATCCATTATGTCGCCGGGCGTTATGGCCGCGACCATGTCGCCCAAATCATCACCTATGGTTCGATGGCGGCCAAGGCGGTGGTGCGCGATGTCGGGCGGGTGCTGGGTTTTTCTTATGGTTTTGTCGATAAACTGGCCAAATTGATCCCGTTTGAAATCGGCATGACCTTGGCAAAAGCCTTGGCCGGGAGCGCCGATCTGAGACAGCTTTATGACTCCGAGGAAGAAGTCAGGAGCTTGATTGATATGGCCTTATCACTGGAAGGCACGGCGCGTAACGCCGGCAAACATGCCGGGGGGGTGGTCATATCGCCAACCAAATTGACCGACTTTACCCCGCTTTATTGCGAGGAAGGCGGCGGCAATCTGGTTACCCAGTTCGATAAGGACGATGTTGAGGCGATTGGGCTGGTCAAGTTTGACTTTCTCGGCTTGCGTACCCTGACCATCATCGACTGGGCCTTGCAGGCCATCAACCAAAAAAAGCGCCAGCAAGGCCAGCCGGAGGTCGATATCACCCGGATACCGCGTGATGACGCCGATACTTACGGACTGCTAAAACAGGCCCGCACCACCGCCGTGTTCCAGTTGGAGTCGCGGGGCATGAAGGAGTTAATCAAAAAATTAAAGCCCGATTGTTTCGATGACATTATCGCCTTGGTGGCGTTGTTTAGGCCCGGGCCGTTGGAATCGGGCATGGTGGACGATTACATCAAGGTCAAGCACGGCGCCAAAGCCGAATATGCCCACCCATTGCTTGAGCCAATACTGAAACCGACCAACGGCGTTATTTTGTATCAAGAGCAAGTCATGCAAATCGCCCGCGAAATGGCCGGTTACACCTTAGGCGGCGCGGATATGTTGCGGCGGGCGATGGGCAAGAAAAAACCCGAGGAAATGGCCAAACAACGGGCGGCGTTCACCGAGGGCGCGGTCGCGGGCGGCATCGATGGGGCCATCGCCAGCTATATTTTCGACTTGATGGAAAAGTTCGCCGGCTACGGTTTCAACAAGTCGCATTCGGCCGCTTATGCGTTGGTGGCGTATCAAACCGCTTGGCTGAAAGCCCATTACCCGGCCGAGTTTATGGCGGCGGTGTTGTCGTCGGACATGGATAACACCGACAAAGTGGTGGTGCTAATTGAAGAATGCAGGCAAATGAAATTGACCCTTTGCCCGCCTAACATCAACCTTTCCGAACATAAGTTTACGGTCAACCAACAAGGCCACATCGTCTATGGCCTAGGCGCCATCAAAGGGGTGGGCGAGGCTGCGGTGGAGGAAGTGCTGATTTCCGAACGCAACCAGAATGGCCCGTACACGGGGCTGTATGACCTGTGTAAACGGGTGGATTTACGCAAGGTCAACCGCCGGGTGCTGGAGGCCTTGATCAAGGCAGGTGCGTTCGATGAATTTAATCCCTGCCGAGCCAGCCACTTGGCAGAATTGCCGATTGCGTTGCGGGTGGCCGAACAGCATGGCCTGATGGCGCAAACGGGGCAAAATGATATGTTCGGTTTAAGCAGTGATGGGGGGCAACATGGGCCAGCCGGCGAAAAATACTCGGCCATTGTGGAACCGTGGACAGAATCACAAAAACTGGATGCCGAAAAAGCCATCCTGGGTTTGTTCCTGACCGGCCATCCCATTGACCAATATCAAGCCGAATTAGGCCAGTTAACCAATGGCGGCTTGGCCCAACTGAAAGCAGCCGATGGCCGCGCACGCGGCATGAAGGTTGCGCGGGTCGCCGGTTTAGTGATTGACGTGCGTATCAAGCAAGCCAAAAACGGCAAAGATTTCATCTCGTTTACCCTTGAAGACCGCACCGACCGGTTGGAATGTATCGCCTACAACGAAACGTATGGGCAGTATCGCGGGTTATTCCAACGCGACAAGGTCTTGATTGTCGAAGGCGGTTTGAAAGTTGATGGCTACACGGGGGCACTGTCTCTGGTCTTAGAAAAGGTCTATGACATCACGGCCGCCCGTTCTGAGTTTGCCAGGGCCATTCAATTAACCTGGCAAACTAACGGGGACCCGGCTGATGGTCGCCTCTTTTTAAAAGGCTTAGGCGATGCGCTGGTTCCGTTTAAAGGCGGCTCGTGCCCTTTGGACATCAGTTATACCGCGCCAATAGCCAGGGCGACAGTCCGGTTAGGGGATCTTTGGCGTGTGTATCCGGCCGATGAGCTGATCGAGCTGTTGCGTAAGCTGCCCGGGGTGAATGCTGCCGTGGTCAAATATTGACTGCGGAACCAAAGAAAAGCCCCAACGCCTGGAGAACGTTGGGGCTTGATAAGGAACCAGAAGCATTAAAGGGGGAAATTGCAACTGGTTGAATGCCGTAGTAGGCATTCGGTAGGTAGGAAAATATTTCTCGATAAAAGTTCAAAAAAGTTTTCATTAAGCCATTAACTGGTGCAAGGTCACCAAAATGGGCCATGAAACGGGCCATAAAATGGGCCATAAAAACGGTGATGAGGCCGCCAAAAATAAGGGTGATACCCAAAACCAATGCCGCTCCAGCTATAAATATCCCGGGTTTGCGGCCATAAATAAAGGGTGGTAGCCACTACCAATGGCAGGGACAGGCTTCTTTCGCCGATCTTGCGTTCAATAGCGCCTGACAAGGTGCCGGCAACGGTGATCAGGCGGTTTTTGGCATAAATGGCGGGGTCCAAAAATTCTGGAGTTTTAAAGACAAACCGGCCTAAAGGCGCGTTTTCGGTTTGCGGCTTACCGCGGCAGCTCAAGGGGTAATACAAAACCTGCACCAAACTGGAATCTTGCAGATTCTCGACCCCAACAATAACCCCGCCCCAGCGTATCGGGGCCTCGTTAAAGTTTTTGAGGTTTATCAAGGCCTCTTGGTACGCTAGGTCGTGCGGCGGCGGGTTTCTAATATCCGGCGGCAAGTGGGCGCAGGCGGCGATAAAAATACTGAGCATAAAAACAATGGCTTTCATTTTGGCGTCCTCGGCAGTTACGATGATAGGTCGGGTTATCGACAGTTCCGCGCCCTACGGGTTCTTCCGTGGTTAATGTTAAAACAATTTAAATGGACCCGTTAGAAAAAGATATCGCCGGCAAGCTGACGGTATTGATTGAGCATGACCTCGCCAACGGCTACACCCTCTATGGCCCGCCAGAGCTTTTCACCCGTGCCCGTTGCCCTAGCACCCAATACGCAACCGAGGAAATTTTACCCATCTCGATCAACGGCATTCCACTTGTGCCCTTTTCAGGGCACAAGTGGAATGCCGGAGTTCAGTGCCAAGGATGGGTCA
>DBNZ01000013.1:0-3851 GCA_002299495.1 Methylococcaceae bacterium UBA659 | reverse complement strand
AAATAAGGGAGAGGGGGGATAAAGAATACAAATTCTTTGGCAATAAGCCAATCACCCTCAGTCGCCTTAAAAGTTGACTATTTTGCTAGGTTAAGTATAGTAACCACATTATTTGAATGTAATTAGCAAGGATCATCCCGTGAGACTAACCACTAAAGGCCGTTACGCTGTCACCGCTATGTTAGATTTGGCTTTCCACAGCCAAGCGAAGCCCGTTACCTTGGTCGACATTGCCAACCGCCAAACCATATCTCTGTCCTATCTGGAGCAATTGTTCGCCCGGTTACGAAGGGCGGGCATGGTTAAAGGCGTACGCGGGCCAGGTGGCGGCTACACGTTATGCGGTGAAGCCGGCAACATCAATATCGCCGACATAATTGCCGCCGTCGATGAACGCGTGGATTCCACCAAATGCGGCGGCGAAGCCAATTGCCAAAAGCACCAGGCTTGCCTAACCCATGACTTATGGATGGGTTTAAGCGACCAGATTAGGGAATACCTAAAAGGCATCACCCTCGGCCAGTTGCTAGATAACCATCATGTCAAGGAAGTTTCCAGGCGCCAAGAAAATGACACACACAGGGTAATTGAAGTCCACCGCCACAGTGACAGCGGGGCCAGCGCCACTCCCTGACCGCTATGATCTATTTTGATCATAATGCGGCTACGCCACTGGACGGGCGGGTACTGGAAGCCATGCTGCCCTTCCTGGAGCGTTTCTATGGCAACCCCTCCGCTTTGTACCGTTTAGGCCGATTGGCAAGGACAGCCATCGATGTCGCCCGTGAGCAAGTGGCGGCCCTAGTCGATGCAGCACCCTCCCAAGTGCTATTCACCAGCGGCGGTACCGAAGCCAATAACCTGGCTTTGTCCAGTTTCACATCGCCCTCCTGCGTTGCCATTTCTAGTATCGAGCATCCCTCGGTGACCGAACCCGCCATGCGTTTACAAGCCCAAGGTTGTAAGCTGTCGCTGATAAAGGTTAATGCAGAGGGAGTCGTGACCCCATCAGCCCTTGAAGAGACCCTAGCGTTAAAGCCAAAATGGGTTTCAATAATGGTGGCGAACAATGAGACCGGCGTCATCCAAGACATCGGCCAATTAACCAAACTGCTGTCCGGACACGGCGTTTGCATACATACCGACGCAGTCCAAGGGTTGGGAAAAATCCCCCTTTCATTCAGAAACCTTGGGGTACAAATGATGGCTTTATCCAGCCATAAAATTTATGGCCCAAAAGGTTGTGGCGCCTTGGTCGTGGACCAGGACGCAAGGATTAAGCCGTTGCTGTTAGGTGGCGGACAGGAGCGGGGACTGCGCCCTGGTACTGAAAATGTCGCCGCTATTGTCGGTTTTGGCAAAGCGTCCGAATTGGCGCAAGCCGAGATGGCAGACCGTAGCGCACACTTATTGGGCTTGCGCCGATTACTGGAAAATTCTCTTAACAGCATTGAAGGCTTGGTGATTTTTTCCGGACATAGCCCGCGCTTGCCAAATACCGTACAATTTGGCATCAATGGGTTCGACGGTGAAATGCTATTGATGCAATTGGATCAAAAAGGCATCGCGGTATCCAGTGGTTCTGCTTGTGCGTCCAGTGGCGGGCATCCCAGTCCGGTATTGACTGCAATGAAAATAGAGCCAAGCCTAGCGAAAAGCGCCGTCCGGATTAGTCTGGGACAAACCAACACCGAGGCGGACATCATTAAGTTTGTGCGGATTTTAAAAAACCTAGTTGGAAGAGAATAATTATGGCAATTAATGTCACAGAAAAAGCCGCCCGTCAGATTGAAAAACAATTGGCAAAACGCGGCCGCGGTCTTGGTTTGAAATTGGCCGTAAAAAAATCGGGATGTTCCGGTTTTGCTTATCTGCTCGATTATGCGGATGAGTTAACCGGCCAAGAGGCTGTTTTTGAGGCGCACGGGGTAAAAATCGTCGTGCCACAAACAGATTTGCCGATTCTGGAAGGCTTAGAATTGGATTACCGCCGCGAAGGGATTAACGAAGCCTTCCAATTCAACAACCCCAATGTTAAAGCCACTTGTGGTTGCGGCGAAAGCTTTGCCGTCTAATCGGTTATTTTGCTTAAGGGTACGCCGGCATGGTTCAAGACGTACCCGCTATAAACCATTGATCACAATGGGTATTTAGAAAAAATGGAAGAGACCGGGCATACAGCGAGCCTTTTCAATCGATCCCTTTTTTTGACATCTAATTCCCAGCCAGACTTGCGCGGGCTTGTTCAATGGCCGCCCTAACCGTATCGGGCGCAGTGCCGCCGATATGTTTACGGGCGGCCACAGAACCCTCCAAGGTCAAAAAACCAAACACATCCTCACCGATCAAACCAGAAAATGCCTGCAATTCGTCCAACGACAACTCTGACAAATCGCGGCCGCTTTCTAACCCTAACCGCACCGCCATGCCCACCACTTCGTGGGCATCCCTAAAAGCCATACCCTTACGCACCAGATAATCGGCCAAATCCGTTGCAGTGGCAAAGCCACGCTTAGCAGCGTTGTACATGTTGTCCTGTTTTGCCCGGATGTGCGGCACCATGTCGGCATAAACCCTAAGACAATTGACCAAGGTATCAACCGTGTCAAATAAAGGCTCTTTGTCTTCTTGGTTGTCTTTGTTATAAGCCAACGGCTGGCTTTTCATCAACATTAAAAGGGCGATCAAATGGCCTGTTACCCGCCCCGATTTACCGCGCACCAATTCAGGGACATCGGGATTTTTCTTTTGCGGCATAATGGAGGAGCCGGTGCAAAAAGCATCGGGCAATTCGATAAAATCAAACGATGAACTGGTCCATAAAATCAATTCTTCCGAAAATCGCGACAAATGCATCATGATAAGGCTGGCCGCAGCGGTAAATTCAATGGCGAAATCACGGTCGCCCACTGCATCTAAGGAATTAGGGGATGGGCGGCTAAAACCCAGCAACTCGGCGGTCATCATCCGGTCGATCGGATAACTGGTCCCGGCTAAGGCCGCCGCCCCTAAGGGCATAATGTTGACCCTTTTGCGGCAATCGTTAAGCCTATCGCGGTCCCGGCTTAGCATTTCAAACCAAGCCATTAAATGATGGCCGAAAGTGATCGGCTGGGCGACTTGCAAGTGTGTAAAACCCGGCATAATGGTGCCAGCATGTTGTTCCGCCAAAGCCAAAATGCCGTTCTGCAAACGCTTTAGCTCAACCAAAATGAGATCAATCTCCTGCCGCAAGTACAAACGGATATCAGTCGCTACCTGGTCGTTGCGCGAACGCCCGGTGTGCAGCTTTTTACCGGCCAGACCTATCAAATCTGTCAAACGGGCTTCAATGTTCATATGAACATCTTCTTGCCTGATTGACCAGTTAAATTCCCCCCGTTCAATTTCCCGGCTTATTTGCATCAATCCTCGCACAATCTCATCCCCCTCCGACGCGGTCAAAATTTGGCAAGCAGCCAGCATCTTAGCGTGGGCAACCGAACCCTGGATGTCCTGTTGCGCCATACGCTGGTCGAAACCAACCGACGCCGTGAAGATTTCAACAAAGGCATCGGTGGTTTCTGCAAAACGTGCGCTAGAAAGTTTTTCGGAATTGACAGTACTCATTGATTGTTTTATTGAGGAAATTAAAACCCAAAATTATAACGCTTAGGTGTTTAGTCCCACGATTAACTGGCTAGGATTGACCATAAAAATAGCAGGTGTTTTTCGATAAAAGTCGAGTATAGCGTCAAACGGTGTTTTACGTCCAATGGCGCGCAGTTTGAGGTTGAAGTTAAGCTGAGGACATAGGCATACAAGTGTGTCTTTAGTGCTTCTACGGTATCGTAATGCAGGGCAAGCGCATA
>DBNZ01000056.1 GCA_002299495.1 Methylococcaceae bacterium UBA659 | reverse complement strand
TTAAGTCCGACAGACTCCTAGCTATAACAAATTCGAGTGTTGGTTCATTATCGCAAGAAGCAGCAATATCACATGCTTGTGTTAGTAGAATCAGTATATTTCTAGTTTCGCCTAATTCCTTTAAAAAGGTCCTTCGCTAGATCAGGGCTTCCTGCCCAACAGGCCTCTCGTAAAGCATCAGATAAATCTGTGCATTCAATGTAAGCCCCTTGCTTCCATCCAGTTTCATAGAGTTGGCTGCCAATGCAAGTGTCCATAAACCCTTTTAAATGGCGCTAAAAATATCCATAAATTCTTGATTCTTTGCCACACTTTCGGGAAGATTTGACTGGTGGTTTGTTTGTATACGTTTGGCAATTTCTTGAGCAAAAAGCCGAACTTCGACTAAATTAATTTCATCTTCACTTAGCTCATCCAACAATCTTCTACCATTAATTTTGCATGTCATCGTGCTGGCTCCAAGCTTATATGGACAAAGCCCGGAAATAACGTCTAACGCTTTTTGGACCTGCAAGGCTCTTGATTCGGTTTCAGAGGTAGGTTTCTGCTCGGTATTTTTTATAAGATTATCCAAATTTTGACGGCTCATTTTAAAAACAGCAGCCAAATGTAGTTTACCAATGCCCAAGATATTCTGAGACTGTATGATAACGTCTTGAACTGTTACAGAAGAGGCAGATGCCTTTGGGTGATGTAGGCTGTTGGTTATGATTCCCGCTTCCACTGAGTCGCAATTAGTTAAGCACGGAATTTTAAATACAAATGGCAAAATACGTACTGAGGTCATGTCTGCTGTTGTTGCAGCAGCTGGAGTAACCACCAAGGCCATTGCTAATGCGCCAATTCCTACGTGGTTATTGCTAGTTGATGCTCGGATATTTTTATTCATCGATAATCTCCCATTCCTGTTTGGCAACGATTGTTATAGCTTGCCAGAAAGTTGAGCTGGATAAGCTGTATAAGCTATCGAGCTGTTTTAACATCGAATTTTGGTTCCATTTTGGAGTATCAGGAAAATCAATCAGATGGTCAATACTTAAGATTCCATAATTTTTCCCTTGGCAATAACTTTCAAGCTTAGGGAAAAGCATTAAGCTTGCACGAGTGTCTGGCTCCATTAAATCAGCTGGTAGCCAACGACCAGGAAAACCTGACAGAGTTGGTTGGGCTTCTTCCATAACTAATACCATAACCTGATTTTCGCCGGTCACGGAAACAGACTGGGACATTCCAGCCGTTTGAGTTGCAAAGCTTGGATAGAATGGTAACAGAGCAGGCTCAATGTAATCTTTCAAATCATGCGCTTGGCTTGGCAAAATAACATCAACATATCTAAGCGAAATTTGCTTTGTTAATACCTTTCCTAGTGTTAATAAACTGGCTTCGGCGATTTGTAGAATTCCAGTGGCAAACGCTTTAAATTCTTCATAGCAAGTGTAGTCAGTTACCTTAATGATTAAACGATTGCGCATTAGCTCTACAGACCGACGATTTCCAAACCCTCTAAAAATCAATCGCACCATGTCGTTTTTTTCTGGCTTCACTTCGAAATAGCCATCTTTGGAAGCATCTTGATTCAAGTGAAAGCCCATCTCTACAACTTTAGAATCTATGCGGTCAGCTAATCCTAGCTCCATCATGGCTGTATGGAGGTTTTCTAGCTCCTGTTCGCTTGCTAATTTAGGAGATGGCAAGTCAGTAAAAGAGAATTGCGCCTGAACATAGACGAGCGGTGCATTTTGCAATCGCTTTTTTTTCATAGAAAGCTACCTGAAATAGTAAAAACTGAAAACTACTGTTTAATAAAAGATCATTTTACAGTTTAGTTGACACTTCTGTCACTGCCTAGTTTCAATGTGACACCAAGTATTTGGTTTTGGATAGTTAGTTAATTCTCGCCGCAGTTGGATATGCGATATTAGAAGATAGGCCACGGTTTTATTATGATGGAGAAGCCTGCAGGAAGAAAAAATTTTTAGAGGTTCCCATAAAAATCGGTGTTAAACCGTTTGCCTCCAGTATGTGCATCCATTAAAAATGGAATCGACCCGTTAAATGGGTACAATTCCACGCAACTGAATAAATCTCATCCGAACAAAAAAACGCCCATGAACCTAACCCGAGGCACCTATGCTTTGATGGCATTGATAACCGCATTATTATCGATTGCCTTGGGTAATTTTTTCCCATTGCCGGCTGCAGTTGCCAAGTTATTGTTCGATCGAGGCCCCGGCTCTTTTTTTCCGTATCCGTTTACACTGCAAAACCTTATGTGGTGTATTTTCTTCATTGGATTGGGCGAGCTGTGCCACCGCTTGCAACATATCCTATGCGCTGAAGACGCACTAAAGCAGCGCTATTTACCGGAACAAGACGACATCGTGCTGACCCTTCAAGACATGGGCACGCTCTACAAAAGCGTTAAAACCCGCGATAACGAGCTGGCCGAATTGATCAAAAGCTTGGTGCTGCGGTTTCAAGCCGGCCGTTCGGTGGAACAAACCCACGAAATGCTGACCACACAACTGGAACTGCGCCAATACCAACTCGATATCGATTACAACATGTTACGTTACCTTAGCTGGCTGATACCGACACTGGGTTTTATCGGCACCGTACTGGGCATAGCCCAAACGCTCAATTATGTCGGCTCCGACGGAACAGATCCCACAGCAGCCCATTTTCTGGCGGATATAACCTTGCGCTTGGGTGTGGCTTTCGACACAACCTTATTGGCGCTGATCATGAGTGCGATTCTGGTTTTTTGTACCCATGTCGTTCAAGGCCGCGAAGAGCGGCTGATTGTTCAATCCGGACAATACTGTTTAAATTACCTGATCGCCCGTCTCTATATCCAACATTGAGCCGGACCAAGACAAAATCGAACCCGTAACCCGGAGAAATCATTATGCCCATGGTCCGCTGCCCAGCCGATGAGCACTACTACGACCCTGAACTTTATGACGAATGCCCCTATTGCCGCAAAACGCACTATGTCACGCAACCAGCGGCGCAACCGAGCGGTGCTAAAGCCGACCGGCAAACCCAACGGGTCAATCCCGAAACGGCTAAGACCCGGGTAATTTACGGAGACAAAGGGGAGAGCTTTTTTGAGGGTGTCGAACCGGTCGTCGGCTGGTTGGTGGTGCTGAATGGCAAAATGCGCGGCAGCGACAGACGCATCATACCCGGCATGAACCGCATCGGCCGCGACCGTGACATGAGCATAACACTGGATGTCGGTGACGACACCATCTCCCGGAAAGAACACGGCTTCATCGTTTACGACCCGTTGAACCATCAATTTTTTATCCAACACGGCAGCGGCCAAAACCTGACCTATCTCAACGGCGCGGTGGTCATGGGCGCGCAACCGCTTAAAGACCGCGACCGCATTCGCGTCGGCAATACCGAACTCGTGTTCATTGCCTTATGCGACAAAACCTTCAACTGGGCCTAAGTTCATGACACAGCAAAGCGCGCAAACGGCATTACCCGCCGGCACAGTGCTTGGCAACTACCGGATCGAACGTTTGCTGGGCCAAGGCGGTTTTGCCATGACCTACTTGGCGCAACACACCGCACTTGGTCACGCCGTCGCCATCAAAGAATATTTTCCCGATGGACTGGCCTTTAGGCTTCATCAAACGCAACAAGTCCAAGCCGTTAGCCAAGGGCAACAAGCTTTTTACCGGCATGGGTTGCAGCGTTTTCTGCAAGAGGGGCAAGTGTTGGCGGGGCTTAGACATCCCAATATCGTGCGGATATTGGATTTCATGGAAGCCAATGGTACCGCGTACCTGGTCATGGATTATGAGCACGGCGAAACCCTGCAAACCTATTTGGAGCGAATCGACAAACCTTTGTCTTATCAAGAGAGCATGCAGCTGTTGCTGCCGGTGCTCGACGGCTTGCGCGAAGTGCATAAGCATCAACTGCTGCATCTGGACATTAAACCGGATAACATTTTTTTACGGCATAACAGCACGGCCATGCTGATCGATTTCGGCGGCGCGCGGCAATTTATCGGCAGCCAAAGCAAAAGCGTCAGCTTCATGGTCAACAGCGCCGGCTACTCGCCGCCTGAACAGTACAGCGCCGAACCCCTGCAAGGCGTTTGCAGCGACCTCTACTCGCTGGCCGCGACCTTTTACCGTTGTTTGAGCAGCCGCTTGCCGACGCCGGCCAACACCCGCAGCCAAGCCCTGCTCGAAGACGAACCAGACCCGTTGCCATCGGCCATGTCGCTGGGGCGCGGCCAATACCCGGCGCATTTTTTACAAGGCATAGACCAGGGCTTGGTGCTCAACCGCAAACAGCGTCCGGAAAATGTCAGGTCGTTTCAATACCTGTTGCAAGGCAAGGCATCTGGCAAACAACCGGTACAGACCAGCGAAACCGTAGCCGAGCCGCAAAGCCGCAAAGGAGAGCACTCTGCTAAATTGGACA
>DBNZ01000011.1:3122-5581 GCA_002299495.1 Methylococcaceae bacterium UBA659 | reverse complement strand
CCCGCCCGGACCCGCCCCGCCGGTTCCGCCGCTGTCGGAACCGGCTGATTTTTTCGCCTCGGCCTCGGCGTCCGCCTTGGCCTGATCCTTTGCCATCTGCGCCCTAAACTCGCCGCGCCATTGGCTGGTCCAGTCAGTGACGGCCTGCCCCGCCGTGAACATGACGGACTTAATGCCGCTGCCCACCGCATCACCTTGAGTCGCCGCGTCAAACGCCACGCCAAAGCCTTGGCCAAAGCCCGCGTGGTTTTGCCGCACTTCGGCGGCTTTGTTTTCCGCCGCATTGGCCGCCCACTGCGCCTTGACATTCGCGCCGCTGAAATCCAGCCGCGTCGCGGCCTGAATATCGTTGCCCGCCGCCTGCGCCAGCTTGACCGCCTGGGCAAAATAACGCCGCACGTCCTCCACGAACACCGCCAAACCTTCACCGATACCGTTGCCTAATCCTGCAAACACGCCGATGACAAAATTGACCGCGCCCTTGACGCCCTGGGCATAGCGGTCAACATCCGCGCCCATTTTGCCGAATTGCGCGGCCAAATACGCGCCCAACGCATCCGCCGCCCGCATCAGATAGCCCCAGGCGGTGCGGACAATCTCCGCCACCGTGACGGACTCGTCGCCCCAGGCAATCGCCTTATCCTTATTGCGGCCCCACCAGTCCGCCAGCGTGGTCAAGCCCAGGATCAACAGGCCTATCGGCCCGCCGATCAGTCGCAGCACCGCCGCCAACACGGTGCCAAGGCCGCCGGACATCGCCGCCGAGGCCGCCCCGCCCGCCGCAAATGCCGCCCTCACCATGCCCCACATCACCGCCAACCGCAGGCCGATGCCGTTCAGCAAGCCCGCCCCGGCAATCAGCGGGGTAAAAATGGCCAGCAATTTGATGAGTTCCGGGTTGGCCTTGGCGGCGTCGGCCAGGGCGTTAATAAACGTTTGGACGCCATTGGCCGAGCCGGTGATCGCGGGCAACAAGGTGTCGCCGACGTTGACCGCCAGCTCGACCACGCTGTTTTTGACCAATTTAAGCTGCGCGTCCGTGGTCGCCATTTGCGCGGCGAACTCGCGCTCCACCGCGCCCGCGGTTTGGGTCTTGTCGGTGGCTATGCCGACCGACTCTTTATATTGCTTGAGGTTCTGCACCAATTGCTGCAACGCCGTGGCGTCGCCGCCTTGCCCGATCAACTGGTTAGTGGCTTCCGCCAAGCTGGCGTTGTCCAGTTCGGCCAAGGTCTCCAGGAAACCGTCCAGGGCTTGCTGCGGATGGGCGGCAATATCGTTGGCCAACTGGTTGGCGTCCACGCCAATGGCCCGCAACGACTTTATAAATTCCGGCGACTGCACCCTGGCCGATTGCAGGCGCGACAACAGGCCATTGATCGCCGTCGCCGCCACTTCCGGCGGCTGTTTCAGGCTTAGCAGCGTGGTCGCCAACGCCGACGCCTGCTCCGCGCTCAGGCCAAAGGTCTTGGCGCTGGCGGCAATGCGGGCGTCGACGTTTAAAATATCGTTTTCGGTCGCCGCGTACCGGTTGCCCAGCGTGTTGACGGCATCGCCCAGTTCCAAGGCTTGCGCCACGCTCAGGCCAAAGCCGTTCTTGATGCCGGCCACATAGTCGGCCGTTTCAGCGGCCTGCATCTTAAACGCCGACGACAGCTTGGCGACCCCCTCGGTAAACGCGCCCACCTCATCGGCGGCGATGCCCAGGCTGCCCGCTGATTCCGCAATCGACAACATTTCACTGGCCGCATTGGGCAGGTTGCGGGTCATTTTTAACAGTTCGTCGCTCAACGCCGCCAGCTCAGTGGTGGACGCATCCACCACCTTGGCGACCCCGGCAAAGCCGGACTCAAACCTGACCGCCTGGTCAGCCGTCGCGTACACCGCCGCCAAGGCCGCGCCAAATTCTATCAAGTCGTCTTGCAAGGCGGACAAACTTTCGCCGACGCCGTTTAGTTGATGCGCCAGTTCTTGCGCCATTTCGTTGGCTTTCAGCTCGGCCTGCGCCATTTCGACAAAAGTCAGGGTGCCGGATGCCCTCAGCCGTTCGACGGCGGCGTGGATGGCGGCGATTCTGTCCTGGGTATCGGCGTGGGGCGCAATCCCCAGGGTTTCACGGTCTTGGGCAAGGGCGGATTTTTGCGCCTGGGCGGCATTGGCGGCCTCGGCTTCGCGTTTTAGCCGGGTGTATTCCGCCGCCAGATTGCCGACATCCACGCCTTGGGCGCGTAGCGCTTCCCTGTGCTGATGCACGGATTGGCGCATCTCGTCGAGTTTTGATTTTAATCCGGCCGCCTCGCGCTTGGCGGCTGCAAAGGATTTTTCCGATTCGGCCGTAGCGGCGTCGGCCGCTTTCAGCTCCGCGCCGGTCTGCTTGACCTGCGCCGCCAACGCCGCGTTGATTTGCGCCTGCACGTCAACGGCCGGGGCGGTGGCGCCTGAAGACGCGGGGGGGGGGG
>DBNZ01000011.1:0-2814 GCA_002299495.1 Methylococcaceae bacterium UBA659 | reverse complement strand
ACCCCCCCCCCGGGAAGGGGGGGGGGGGGGGGGTGAATTGGGATCGGTTACTGTTTCAGTGGTTGCTGCCATCGGCCATGCTCCGGTTTGGGTCTTAGTAAAGTCAGGCACAGCATAAACGGCGGGCATAAAAAACCCCCGCCGGAATCGCTAATGCTGACTTCGCCAGTCTTGATGTACAGCCCCTTGGCCGACAGCTGTCGGTTGACTTCGGCCAATAAGGTGTCCAGCAGGCCCTGCTTAGCCAAGGTGTTGCGGAACCGCCAAATGGTGCTGTGGTCGGGTACGCCTTCGCTCAGGCCTAAGTTAACGAAACGCCGGAACATCAGGTCCCGCGCCAGTTGCTTCTCCAGGCCAGGGTCGCTCAGTCCATACCCGCTTTGCAATAACAGAGCCTTGAACATTAACAGCGGCGGCCAGGCTTGCTCGCCTTGCTTTTTGGCGTGCACCCATGAAAGCCACGTTTCTATTTCCCGCCAGTCGATCAACGGGTGGATGCCGTCCAGTTCTTCCAAGGCTTCATGGTGCTTGACAAGGGCATTGCTTAAACTGGTTTGGGCTAGGTTCTTCCAGGACATGGGCTATTGCTCGGACTTGAATAAAGGTCTATTTTACCCGTTTTGGAGCTTGGGGTCGTGCAAAGGTCTCATTCTGTTTATTACTTGAAGAGGAAATGAAAAATGGCAGTAAGTCTTGGTAAGGGCGGCAATGTTTCACTCAATAAAGAAGAACCTGGGTTAAACAAGATATTGATTGGACTGGGTTGGGACGTAAGGGCAACAGATGGCGGAGATTTTGACTTGGACGCAAGTCTTTTCATGTTGTCTGGCTCAGGTAAAGTCCGCAACGACAACGATTTTATCTTTTACAACAATTTAAGATCGTCTGACGGCTCAATTGAACATACGGGAGATAATCGTACTGGAGCAGGTGACGGTGACGATGAAATGATTAAAGTAGACTTGCAAAGAGTTCCGTCAGATATAGATAAGCTAGTTCTTGGTGTTACTATTCACGATGCCGATGCCAAAAGGCAAAACTTTGGAATGATTGGTTCAGCATTCATTCGAATCGTTAATCAGGACAACAATCGGGAAATTGTTCGCTACGACCTTTCTGAAGACATGAGTATTGAAACTGCCATGTTATTTGGCGAAGTTTATCGTCACGGAGGCGAATGGAAATTCCGTGCTGTTGGACAAGGTTTTAAGGGGGGATTAGATGCAATGGCTAAAAATTACGGGGTAAATATATGAGGACGTTATCATGTTATCTTTGATGCGTGGTCAAAAGATAAAGCTGTCCGATATATCTAATAAAACCCAATTACAAATTGGACTTACTATTTCAACACCGAGTAACCTTACTTTAGATATTTCCTGTTTCGGTGTTGATGACAAAAATAAACTGTCCGATGATCGCTACTTCATTTTTTATAATCAAAAAACATCGCCGTGTGGTTCTCTTCTAAGTCTAGGGGCGCGAAATGGAGACCAAGAACAATTCCAAGTTGACTTATCTCATTTGCCGCCAACCGTCCGCAAATTGGTTTTTGTTGTCACCATCGATGGCAATGGGTTGATGTCACAAATTCGTGATGGGTATTTACGATTACTTGACCAAGCCACTGAACTGGCTCGGTTTTCTTTTTCAAGCTCTGATTTTAAAGACGAAAAAGCGATTATCGTAGGCGAAATTTATTTTAAGGATGTCTGGCGTTTTTCGGCTGTTGGGCAAGGTTTTAACGGCGGATTGAGTGTTTTGTTAAAACAATTTGGTGGGGAAGAGGTAACCACACCTTCACCTAGTGCTGTAAATACTCCAAACAATAACGCTACAAGCAATAAAAGGGTTTTGTTAGACAAGCGGATTGAGAAGGAGGCACCTCAATTAGTCAGTTTGGTAAAAAAGGCAACAATTTCTTTGCAGAAAGTTGGCTTACAAGACCATGAGGCTAAAGTTGCTCTTTGTTTAGACGTTTCTGGTTCAATGTCACATCTTTATAGTTCTGGCGTTATACAAAAATTTGCAGAAAGAATTTTAGCATTGGCATGTCGTTTTGATGATGATGGGTCAATAGACATTTTTCTTTTTGCCGACAGGGCATGTAACGCGGGTGAAATGAAAATAGATAATCTGCACGCTAAAGTTATTCAAAAAATGGTGAGTAGCAATAATGTAGGTGGTGGAACGTCTTATGCGCCAGCAATTGATGAAATTAGAAAGTTTTACTTTTCAAAAAAATCATTTTTTTCATCTTCTTCGTCAGCAGGAGAGCGCACAATACCATTAAAAGCAGAAATACCTGTGTATGTCATGTTTGTAACGGACGGTGATACCTGCGACGAATCTATTGCAGAGAAACAAATACAATGGTCATCTTATGAACCTATTTTTTGGCAATTCATGGCAATAGGACATGGTGGTTTTAGGTTTCTCAAAAAACTGGACACCATGCCGGGGCGGTATCTTGATAATGCTAATTTTTTTAATGTTAGCAATCCTGATAATATTTCTGATGATGACTTGTACGATTTATTGATGATTGAATATCCGTCTTGGGTAAAACAAGCAAAAAAAAAAGCCTAATAGCCTAACTGTTTAAGCGAAAGAAAGGAGTAGCAGGAAAAGGGGTAGACTCGATTAACGGCAGCGATGCCAAAGATAGGGGCAGATTTTGCAATTAAGGTTTTTTATGAGCGATAAAAAAGAAGTTGTTGAAACGGTGTACGGTAAGTACAGAAAGTACGAGATTCTCAAAGAGTCTTATAGTGAACCCCAAAATTAGGCCCCCTTAAGATAGAATCATCCTTT
>DBNZ01000232.1 GCA_002299495.1 Methylococcaceae bacterium UBA659 | reverse complement strand
TGGCTTTATCTGTCGTTTCGTCCGGTTTTTCTTTAACCAGGTCAACCGGTTGCTGTTTCATGTCTTGCGGCGGGCGGGTGGTTTTTGCAAGCGTGTCATTTATAGGCAATAATTTGACCTTCGCAAGCCATCCCGCCAGTAGGTTCGCGGACGTTTTGTTTGGGGATGGAACGGCTACTGTTGGCGCAATCCCGCCCTCATCGGGCTTTTCTTTTTGGGCTTGATTTTGTTTGGTCTCTATCTCCCGCTCTAACCGGGCAATATGATTTTGTTGGGCGGAAATCTCTGCCTTCAGGTTTTCTATGGCCGCGTCTTTTTCGGCGAGGATATTGGGGTCTAATGGCGCGGCTGTTGTTTGTCTGGGTTCGGGTTGTTGTTTGGATAACTTTAGTTCAGCTTTTACGGGTTTGAAAAAATGGCTCAACAATGACCTAGGTTGTTTGCCGCCTTCCGCCAATGAAACGGAATGCTGGGGTTCTTGGGCAGTAGGTTTGGTTTCGGTGCTGGCTTTCTCTGCGGCTAAATTCCGTAACTGCTCTGCTAAACCGGCCATGGTTTGTTTAGCCGAATCCCGTTCCCGTACCGTTTGCTCATGGACTCGTTTTAATTCGGCCAAATCGGCTTGTAATCCGGCCACGGATAATGCGTTATCTTGCTGTTGCCTGAGCTTGGAATCCAGCTCGGTTTGCAAGTGGTTTATTGCGTCCGTCGCCACGGCCATTTGTTCTGCGGACTGTTTGGCATCTTCTTCAAGTTGGGTGATATGGTTTTGGATAGCGAGTTGCCCGGCTTGCAGGTTTTGCCATTTTTGTTCGGCCGCCAGTTGTTGGTGACGTGCGGTTGCTAGTTCGGATTCTAGTTGTTGGCATTTTTCCGCCGTCAAGTCCAATTGTTGGTTGGCTTGGGTAAGTTGATCCGTTAACTTGCTTTTGTTTTGCTTGGTGGTGTTCAGTTCATCAAAAGTCGCCATCCTGGCTAATTCCAGATGGTCTATTTGATTTTTGTAACGGTGGCTCTGGTGTTCCAATGCGCCAATTTTGGCGGCCAATTCGGTTAAGCCCGAGACCGCTGCCGCCGCTAAAGCGTCATCGGGCAGGGTCTCCAAATTTTCGGTTACTGAAAGCATGCGCCGGGCGTGCAAATCCTGCAATTGTTGTCGTAAGCGTTCATTATTTTTCTGGGTTTGTAGGTTGATTTGCGCCAATTGTTGGCGGGCAGATGCTAAATCCCGACCCATTTTGGATAGCTCGTCGGTGCTTTTCGTCTTGAACTTGGCAAATTTTCCGGAGTTCAGCCGCGAATGGATCAAGGCTAAAAACGTAGTAAAGACTAGGAAAACAATGATGCCCAGCGTCACTTCGGCAACCGATAGGCCAAGACTGGCCAGATAATCGTGATAAGCGTTGATATAAGTTTGCATCTGTCACTCCCCTTTAAAAAGTAGGCCCTTGTCGGCTTAACCGGCCAACAAGACCTTCTCTTGTTGTTATGCGCCAAACTTCAGCCGGAATAGGGCGGGTCGTTTGGGCGCGATGGTTGTCATTTCCTTTAACCCTATAGGGAAAAAGGTAATTGGTTAGATGATAACGGATATTGACGGCAATAATCCATTCGCATTCTTGAAATGCGGGTCATTTATGGAAATGGTGATGTGGGCAAACGCCGTCCCGTAAGCTGATGGTCGGCCAGCCCGCGTTATTGGCATAATCCCTTAAGATGTCATCGGGATTCACCGCGACTGGGTTGTCAACCCGTTTTAATAAGGGCAAATCGTTGTGGGAGTCACTGTAAAACCAACTGCCGGCAAGACTTTCTGCGGATTGCCGTAGCCATGCTTGCAACTGTTTGACTTTGCCCTCTTGGAAGCAAGGGGTTCCTACATATCGGCCGGTATAGCGGCCATCGGCAAATTCGGGCGTGGTGGCCAGCAGGTTTTCGATGCCATATAGCTTGACGATGGGTTCTGTGACAAAGCGGTTAGTAGCGGTGATGACCATCAGGGTATCGCCCCGCTGGCGGTGCTTGGCTATCAACTGCATGGCGGGTTCTAGCAACAGTGGCTTGATGATGGTTGCAATGAATGTTTCCCGCCATTCATGCAGTTGGCCAGCCGGATGGTGTGCCAACGGTTTCAACGAGAAGGCTAAAAATTCGGCGATATCCAAACGGCCTTGTTTGTAGTCATCATAAAATTTGGTATTGGCCTGTTCGTATTGGTGTTTATCAACGATACCTTGGTCAACCAAAAATTGCCCCCATAGATAATCGCTGTCATCACCGATCAAGGTATTGTCCAAGTCAAAAATAGCTAAGCTCACGTTAATCCCGTGGTTATTAATCTTTTTGTGGTATGGCTTATAGGCTTTATTTGTGGAACAATGCTACTGAATAACAGTCCCACGGCGTTTAGTTTATCACAACGATATTTGACCCTGGTCGGACTAAAAATTACAGGTTTTAATATGATTGACTCTAAAGGATTCCGGCCTAATGTCGGTATCATCCTTTGCAATGACGAGGGTCGCGTATTTTGGGCTAAACGGATGGGTGTCGATGCCTGGCAGTTTCCACAGGGCGGGATCAATCAGGATGAGGATCCAGAGACGGCCATGTTCCGGGAGCTTTGGGAAGAAACCGGCCTTCTAGCGCAACATGTGCAAGTTTTGGGGCGCACCCGTTATTGGCTGAGGTACCGATTGCCAAACCGCTACATTCGAAGAAATTCTGTGCCCTTGTGCATTGGGCAAAAGCAAATTTGGTTTATTCTTAGGTTGCTGACCAATGATTCCCATGTCCGCTTTGACCATTGTCCGAAACCGGAATTTGATAGTTGGTGCTGGGTGGATTATTGGGAGCCGCTCAACGATGTGGTGTATTTCAAACGCAAGGTGTATCAAAGAGCGATGAGCGAGCTTGGGGTGATTCTTAATAGCTACGGTATACCGGTTGCACCGACGGCGCCGCCTTGGACTGGGCCGAAAAAAACGCTAAACGGGAAGCTTAAGTTAGGGTTGGGTCAATAACCGTGGTGGTTGGTGAGCAGACCTTTAGGCCGTTCCGATAAACGGCGCACCTCGGTGGTTGCCGAGCCGTCTGAAAACAGCTTGATGACCCGATAAGCCGGGGCGGTGCGGTCGACCTGGAAAGTTTGGCTGGCCGGGGCAAATTGGAAACAGGTCGAAGGCGTTGCTAAGACTCTGGTTGAGCCGGACATGCGATCCATTTCTTGGTGGATATGGCCGTTGACAATCAATTTGGCCTGTTTGTAGTGGCTGATGGTTTCCAGAAACGCTTCATGGTTGGCTATGATCATGGTGTCCATCCATGCGCTGTGGGTAGGCAGGCAATGGTGATGGACGGCCACTAGGCTGTGATGGTTTGGATAGGCCTGAAAGCATTGTTGCAAAAATGCCAATTCTGAATCAGCCAAGCGTCCGGCGGGAGAATCCGGGATTTGACTGTTTAGGGCGATGACCTGCCAAGTTCCTAAGATGACCTGTTTGCGGCAATGGATTATGTCGGTGCACAGTATCGCTTGCATTATTGCAAAGTCATCGTGGTTTCCGGGTAAGCAAAGACAAGGAATTTTAAGTGGCAGCAAATTATCCAGCAAAAATTGATAGCTTTGGGCGCTAGGGTCTTGGGCAAGGTCGCCGGTCAATAAGATCAAATCTACGGGCTGTTGTTCAGACACCGATTTGTCGAGTATTTTTAGGAAATAATCGGCGGTGTTGACCCCGAGCAATGTGCTGTCCGCATGGGGCATTAAATGCGAGTCGGTGAGATGCAACAGGGTGAATGTTTTGCTGGTTTGACCCATGGCTGAACTCATCCAATGTCCTTAATAAAAACTTTTGAATTTCTCCCGGATTGGAAAACCGCCTTAAAGGGTTCTGGCAGTTCAGAGGCGTCAACAGTCAAGAATCCCCGCTCAAGAAACCAATGGCTGGTTTGGGTAGACAAGACATAAAGCTTGTCCAAATGAAGTTGTTTGGCCTTGCGCTGGACATAATCCAATAACCGGTTGCCTCGCGCCGAACGCTGGTAATCTGGGTGCACGGCAAGGCAGGCGATCAGGCCAATTTTTCGTTGTAGGTGGGCGTGTAGGGCAGTACAACCAATAATCAGGCCATCCCTTTCAATGACCAAGTAATCGGCAATTTCCATTTCGATTTTTTCCCGACCGCGTTTGGCCAGTTTGCCTTCTTGCCCCAACGGCTTAATTAACTCAATGATGCCGCCTATGTCGTTTAATGTCGCCGGGCGCAGTTCTTCATAAGGCGTGGAACTGATCAATGTGCCCACTCCGTCATGGGTGAACAGTTCCAGCAATAAAGCGCCGTCTTGTTTTCTATTGATCAAATGGACGCGGTCAATGCCGGCTTCACAACTTTGGATGGCTGCTTTTAGCGGGCGACTGAGGTTTTCAGTTAGTTCCGGGTGCCGTTCCAAGAAGGCATTGGCTTCTGCCGTGGTCATTTGCTGGACGTTGCCACCAAGATCGGGCTCTAGGCAATCCTGCTCGATTAAAAACACCAGTTTTTCAGCCTTTAGGGCGATCGCCGTCGCCGTCGCGACTTGTTCGGAAGACAAGTTAAACACGTCGCCGGTGGGGGAATAGCCTATGGGCGAAATCAAGACTACGTTATCTTGGTCCAATAGTTGATGGATGGCCGCGCCGTCGACACGGCGCACTTCGCCGGTACTGCCGTAGTCGACGCCGTCAATGACGCCTAAAGGCTTGGCGGTGACAAAATTACCCGAGGCTACCTTCACCTTGGCACCGGCCATTGGCGAATTGGCCAAGCCTAATGACAACAAGGCCTCGATTTCGACCCGCACCAATCCGGCCGCTTCTTTGACACAGTTAAGGGCGATGTCGTCGGTAATCCTTAAGTTATGGTAGAACTTAGGCGCACAGCCCAATAGTTGCAACCGTTGGTCAATCTGGGGGCGGGCGCCGTAGACCAAAACCAAGCGGATGCCTAGGCTGTTTAACAGGGCGAAGTCATGCACATGGTGGTCAAAATCCTCGGCCAATACGGCTTCGCCGCCAAACCCAACCACAAAGGTTTTGTTGCGATGTGCGTGGATGTAGGGGGAGGAGTTTCTAAACCAGTTGACAAATTCGTTTTGTAGGTTCATCGGGCCATTTCGGTGTTATTTGGCATTTGGGCGACAACGTCTTTTACGATAAGGCCCAGGCGGATTAGTGTATTGTCTGGCTTTGGACTGAGGATGCAAAATATAAATTTGTGCGCTGTTTCGCATTTTGGCGGAAAGTTGCCGGTTCAGCCAGCATGTTGTTTCCATCGGCTTGAAACATAATCCAAGGCTTCTTGGATATTCAAATCGCGTGTTCCAGAACCGGTCCTGACATAAAATTTCTGGGCATTGCCTTGGCTTAAAAATACCGGGCGGTTGGCAGGGGAAACAATCACCCGGCAGATATCCTTGCCGTCAACGACATGGAACAACACATGTACAAAAGGACATAAATCCGCACCTAGATTAGTCGATAGGGTGGTCATCAAAGCCTGTTCAAAACCGTCTTTGTTGGGTTTTTTCAAGGTTTGGTAATCTTTTTCTAGGCCGATCAATTCGCCATTGTCGGCTACGCCAATTAACAATGTCCCGCCAATGTGGCTGTTAAAAAAACCTGACAATGTTTTCAAGATGACGGTTTCTAGGGAGCGGTTGACGCGGTTTTCTTGCAAATCCCAGCGGAGGGTGGATTTGAACTCTAACAGCGGCCCTTCGCCTTGCCGGATAATGGAAGGCAAGTTCTTGTCCAGCTCCGATTTTAGTGCGTCCGATTGCTGCAAATTCCGGTTCAGCATCCGATAAATCCATAGCGACATCAACCCTAACACGGCGCCGATTTCGGCATAGAACAACAGCAGGTTCTTCTCGGTGAGGTTGCCGGTAAATATATCCCCTATTTGTCCTATGACATATTCAAATGACGATAGGGGGTCGTCTTTGTATTCCATAGCGTAAATGTATTCATAGCTGGGCGCCAAAATGAATACGCCGATTAAGGCGCCTATCATGGCCGCAGCGACATAAGTTTTCATTTGTCTTTTCCAGATTGACAAGACGAGCAGGAAAAATCTTTTCATGAACTTAGCGGGGCTATTTCACCCAATGGTTAGCTAGTGAAGGGGCGGTTTTCAAGCAATGGATGGCACGGGTACAGCGTAACAGGGCTTAGGTTTTACGTTGCTTTCGTTTTTGCTTTGTGGTCAATATAAAAAATGCCGACAT
>DBNZ01000144.1:7988-8528 GCA_002299495.1 Methylococcaceae bacterium UBA659 | reverse complement strand
ATCCACTAACGAGGTTGTGGCGTAAGGGTCAAGAAACAGCCTCAATCCCTGTTGCCGGCACAGCCAATTGCCTAATGGCTCAATCGGCTGCAACTCGGGCAACACGGCCCTGCCGCATTGCTCGCTGGCGTGTTGGACTATTTTTTGCCAATGCTGAAAACGTTGGCTTTTTTTGTCCTCGTTTAGTTGCACCACGCAGCGTTCGGTCAGTATGGGGGTGATAACCTTTACGCCCAATTCAACGGCTTTTTGCACCGACCAATCCATTTTGTCACCCCTAGCGATACCCAAACCCAGCAAAACTGTCAAAGGCGACTCGACGTCCCGCTGCTGCCGCTGGCCAACTGACAGCCATACCGCTTTGCGGCTGACCTCTAAAAGGACGCAAGAATATTCAAAGCCATCGCCGTTAAACACAAGCAGGCTATCCTCTTTTTTTAGCCTTAAAACCGTCCTAAGATAATGCCCGCTGTCCTCGTCCAATTCGATGGACTGGCCTTGCCGCAAGCATAAGGGCAGATAAAGCCTTGAAATCCGCAT
>DBNZ01000144.1:0-7635 GCA_002299495.1 Methylococcaceae bacterium UBA659 | reverse complement strand
GGCTTAAGCTTTGACGGCATGTCCCACGCCTTCCCAGGCCACTTCGGCAAGCCGTTCCAGTTCGGATTCGGTGATGACATAGGGCGGCATGAAATAGATGACATTGCCTAACGGCCTTAGCAAAACGCCTTTGCTTAAGGCGTATTGGTAGACTTTCAGCCCGCGGCGTTCTTGCCAAGGATAAGGCTCGCGGGTGCGTTTGTCTTTCACCAATTCCATCGCTAGGATCATGCCGGTTTGCCGTACTTCGGCCACTTGTGGATGGTCATGGAAACGCATTGCCGCTTTTGCCATCGCATCAGCAAGATGACGGTTGCTAGCCAGCACATTTTGCTGACGGAAGATGCTTAAGGTCGCTAAAGCCGCACGGCATGCTATGGGATTGCCGGTGTAGCTGTGTGAATGCAGGAACGCGGTCAAGTGCACATAATCGTCATAGAAAGCCCGATAAACGCTATCCGTCGTCAATACCGCTGACAATGGCAAAAACCCTCCCGTCAACCCTTTCGACAAGCAGATGAAATCAGGGCTGATCTGGGCTTGCTCACAGGCGAACATAGTCCCGGTACGGCCAAACCCTACGGCGATTTCATCGGCGATCAAGTGCACCTGGTGCCGGTCGCAGGCTGCACGCAGCAATTGCAAATAAACGGGGTCGTACATACGCATGGAACCGGCGCATTGCACCAACGGCTCGACAATGACGGCACAAACCTTCCCGGCGTGTTGCGCTAAGGCTTGTTCCATCAGCGCGAAACGGCGCACGGTGTAATCGCGCCAAGATTCGCCCGGTTCACTATGGTAACAATCAGGGCTAGGTACGGTGATCACGTCCATCAGCAATGGCGCATAGGTTTGCTTGTAAAGGCTGACATCGCCGACCGCCAACGCACCCAAGGTTTCACCGTGATAACTGTTTTCAAGGGTGATGAACTTGGTTTTTTCGCCTTGCCCGATATTGCGCCAATAATGAAAACTCATTTTTAGCGCCACTTCAACGGCAGCAGAGCCGTTATCCGCATAAAAACAACGAGTTAAACCAGAAGGCACGATTTTTGTCAATTGTTCCGCCAATTCAATACCCGGTTCGTGGCTAAACCCGGCGAAGATCACCTGCTCCAAGGTGTCGACCTGGTCTTTGATCGCGGCGCTGATGATAGGATTGGCATGGCCAAATAAATTAACCCACCATGAACTGACCGCATCCAGATAGCGGTTGCCGTCAAAATCTTCCAACCAAACCCCGGTTCCTTTTTTTATCGGTATCATCGGCAACCATTCGTGGTCTTTCATTTGTGTGCACGGATGCCACAAAACAGCCAAATCTCGGTTTGTTAGGGTTCGGTTGTCCATTTTTTTACCTTTAGGCCACTCTTGCCGGTTTACGGGTTTATACCATCCCGACTAATGAATGCTTGATTCATCAGTCGCTGCCGAGTTTTTGTAACAATTGTTTGGCTTCATGAGAACCGGGGAAGTCTGTTTTTAATTCCAGCGCCTTTTGCAGATGCTGTTTGGCCAAGCCTTTGTCGCCCAGTTTATAGTAGACCATGCCTAAATGATACTGGACTAAAGGCAACCGGGGATTTAGTTGCACGGCCTTAACCCACGCTTGCTTGGCTTTTTCAAGGTCGCCTTGTTGGTAGGCAAACCAAGCGGCCGTATCAATAAATTGCGGGTTATTACTGGCCATTAATGGTTGCAGTAGGGCTTGGGCCTGTTGCCGGTCGTTTTCGCTCTTGCCGTAATTGCCGACATACGCGACAAAGTTATTCTTGGCGGCTAACGATTCAGGCCGCTTTTGCAGCCATTGTTGATAAAGGCGAATGACTTGATCGTGTTCGCCCCGTTGATGGTAAATTTTTGCCAAATCATTCACTAACTCACCCGGGGCGTTGGTTTTTGCGATGCCTTTTTTCAAGGTGTCGATGGCCTCTTGAACCTTCTTTTCCACCAATTTTATCGCCGCTAAGTTGCGGTGGGCGTTTGGCCATTGCGGCTGTAGATCGATAGCTTTGTTAAACGCTTCAACCGCTTTGTCATAATTTTTGGCGTTGGCATAGACCCCGCCCAGCAAATTGTAGGCGATAAAATGTTCGGGTTGTCTTTTTATCGTGTCGTTAAGGACGGACAACGCCTGTCCTGATTGTTGCAAAGACATATAGGCCTTTATCAAAAGGCCTAGCGGCTCAACCGCTTGAGGTTGTTTTTTCAGGGCCACATGAAGCAGGGGAATGCTTTTGTCAAATTTATTTTCCGCTTGATAGCTGATGGCTTCCAGATAATAACCCGCCGCGTCCTCTGGATAGTTTTTTTGGATAGCCGCCGCCGTTTGGCGGGCTTGTTGCCACTGTTTTTGGTCCAGATAAATTTTGGTTAAGGCTTCCAACCCACTCTTACTGGCGGGATTTAATTTAAACAAATGATTCAACTGCTGCTCGGCGCGATCCCTGTTTCCGGTTTTGAGCAACAAATCCACCAAGGCAATGCGGGTGGATTCGTCTTTTGGGTTTAATGCCATAACCTTTTCCAAATTTTCCATGGCCAGCACCCAGTCGTTATTCAATTGGTGGGCTGTGGCGAGTAACTTTAGGGCCTGAATGTCATTGGGTTGGCCCGCCAGTATTGTGCGCAGAACCGCAATCGCCTCCGTTATCTGATTGTCGGCCAGATTCAACTGCGCCTTGATGACTAAGTTATCTTGATTGACTGGGTCCTGGCTCAGGTTTTTTTGCACTAAAGCCCTGGCCTCTTCAACCTTGCCTTTTGCCAAATAAAATTGCGCCAATTTGTTCCGGGCATTGACGGCCTCATCACTTTTCCCTGCAAGTTGGACGGCTTCTTGCAAGATTTCTTGCGCCTCAGCGTATTTTTGTTGCGATAACTGCAAATCCGCCAATTTATACCGCAACAGGAATTGGTCGTCTTGATCTATCAGGGTAATCAATTCTGCTATTGCGACTTCCGGCGAATGCTGTTCCGCCATAAAATTAACCAAACCCAGTTTGGCTTTTTCCCCAGGTAATTTCTCAGTGGCCTGCCTTAAAATTTTTTCCGCCTCCTCTAACTGGCCTGCATCGACAAAAAACTTCGCTAATCGCAGGTAATGCGCCCATTCCGTTGGCTCCAACCCGATGATGGCCTGCAACTGGTTTTTAACTTTTTCAGGCTGCCCCATTTGCTGGTACACAGTAGACAATAATAAACGTGAGGCCACATGCTTCGGGTCTAACTGAATGTTTTGGTTGAGCAGACGGGTGGCTTTTTCCATTTTGCCAATTTTGGCATTTAAAGAGGCCAGCAATAACGTCGCTTGCAAGTCATTTGGCTTTTTTTTCAGCGCCTGTTCGGTTTTCACGAACGCGGCATCGGTGTTGTTTTGCGCTGACAATATCCCCGCCATTAATAACATGGCCTCACCATTTTCAGCATCTAATGCAAGGGCTGCCGTTGCCAATTTTTCTGCCTCGGCAATGTTTCCCGCCAACAAGTATATTTGCCCCAATTTGACCCGGGCCTGTAATTCTTTCGGATTCTTGTTGACAACGGCTTGAAACAGCTTGGCGGCACTTTGTAAATCGCCCAATTCACTGAGTTCTTTGGCAATTTCCGTTAATCCAGCGGTATTTTCAGGGTCGACTGAAACTGCATTCGTGAACGCCTTGCGGGCTTTTTCCATGTACCCGGCTTGGTAAGCCTGTTTCCCTTCCTCGACATAGCTGTTTCGTCGGGCGGGTCGGTTATCGCAAGCCACTAAAACCAGCGTGGGACACAACAACAACAGACACAGGGCGATAGGATTGATCATAAAAATATCCCATGGGATTGGCTGAAATAAAAAAACGGCGCCTGCGTGTATTTGAAAGGCGTCAATCTAAATAGGTGGGTTTGAACGGGGCGATAGCTAAAGAGGTGGACAATTCCGAAAAATCTACTAGGAAACCGGTTAAGGCAGCGTTTTTAATATAAGCGAGTCAGGGCGGTACATGGGAGCTACGACCCTGTGGCGGAAACAGCCTGCATTGGAAAAACGGGCGCCGCCCCTAAAGGTTTCTTTAACTATTGATCCGGCCTTATTAGGTTTTAACTTCCGTTCGCCTTGATCTGGTCGAAAGGCGCATGTGCTGCGACGGACTCAGCACGAACAGTTCAAACTTTAAAGGGCCGGATCAATAAGTTTGGCTACTTGGCCATCAATCCAACGAGGCCGCCGTTTATCCAAGGAAAATTTATTGCTTACTCTTGTTATCCGCTGCGCCCCGGTACTTTCCTTTGCGGAGCTTATCTTCATATTCTTGAATGATGTTCTCAAATTCAACGTTTTTTATCCCGGTGATAGGCTCTGCATTAAACAGCGCCTGGAACATATTCTTGTTCTGGCAGCGCTCATAACCGTCAATGATTTCTTTGGCACCTTCAAACATTATCACGTTTTTATGTTCACAGGCCTTAAGTTCGGACGCAGTGAATTGCTGCTCATTTTGTAATTTCAGATGCCCGGCCGCCAGCTCATTTTTTGACTTGTTCAGTGCATTATATTTTTCAATCACTTCCCGCAATCTGGCGGTGGTGTTGTCCAAATGGGTTTTAGACTGTTCGGCGCTCAATTTGTGGGCGGCCAATTCTTGATTCAACTTATCTTCTAAATCCAGCTTAGCCGATTTTCCCTGTTCCAACTCCTGTTTAGCTTTGTCAAGCTCGGCAGTGATGACGGCGTTTTCTCTTTTTAACCGGTCACGTTCCGCTGTCGCTTCTCTGACCATTGTCTGCAATCTGCTGATGGCCCTGGCACTGGCATCGTCCCTTCTGGCGGCATAGGACGGAAAGACGCCTAGCCATGCAGCCAAAAGCATCAAGGGTAGAAAAATTTTCATGCTAAAAATATCCTTACGGTTGCTATCAGCATCAGAATTTGGTGTTTATATCCAATTGCAAGATGTCAATGTCATATTTTGGACCCGAAATGACGTTGCTGCTCAGCCATCTGCCCGTGAACCAAACATTTTTCATCAAGCCATAGTTGGTGCCGATCACCCAGCCTTTGGCATTGGTGCCACCGAGACGAAAATCCGAATCGGTGAAGGCATCTAACACCGAGTCCCGCTCCACATATTTGTAGAAGGTAAATACGTTCCACTGCCCGGCCCGCTCCACTTTCGGCCAGCCATAGTCTATCCTTACCTGCCAGGCATTGGTCTCGTCGCCGACAGTACCGTTGGGATCAATGTTGTTGACGACATCAAATTTGTTGACGCTGTCGCCATCAAAACCCAGATTTTTTGCGTAATCCGCACCAAAAATTATATGGTGGGGAGCAAGTCCCGCGTAATCATAGGATAAATTGACGTTGATAATATTGTAATCCGATGCCAAGCCAAATAACTCAGGCGTCCCGTTCGCCGCCTGGCAAATAGAGGCCAAGGTATTGCCAAGCTGCATGAATTGCGGCACGGAAAAATTATTGACGGCATTGTTCAAGTCACAAGTGGGGGGATTGTTTGTGTTCGGACGCGCTTGCAGGTTGCGGTAGTCATAATACGCAACGGCTGCCCGAATGGAATCATGGTCTTTAAAGCTCCAAGCGATGCCGCCCTGACCACCAAACAACCATTTGTCACGGAAACTCAAGCCGGTTTCCTGCAATGGGAAACCGCCTAGGGTCAGGTATACGGATTGTACCGGGTGGTCGGTTTTTTCGGGTAGAAGAGCACCGCCCAAATCGTACCTATAGGTTCCCGAAAAGCCCTCGAACGACAAATCGACATCCCAGAGTAACTCGCTACCCGCGGTAAACTCGCCCCCCCCCACATACCAAGGACTGGCTATCCGGCCACCTGATAGGGTCAGCCATTTAAAGCCTTCTTGGTCGGCTAAATTGTACTCAAGGAAAGCCCGGTCTACGTTAAATTCATATTGACTTCCGGTAACCCCCATGTCTTGGTTGGTTGACACCGGATCCGGCATGTTGCCGGTCGCTAAACGCACACCCGCCCTCAATTCATCGGCCAATTTTGCGTCAATGCCCAACCTGAAACGTTCACGGAACCGGTGGCGATCCATGTTATTTAAGAACCTATTTTGGCTCAGTGTCCGGGATAGCCCGCCGGCGGCGTTGATTTCTTGATAATTCGGATAGACGCTGGTGCCATCGGGATTGGTAGCATTGTCGTCGGCATAAAAATCGTTTTGCGAACGCAAACGCAAATCACCTGAGAGTTTAAACCGGTTCACCCAATCGGGCAGCGCATCGGGTGTACCCCATTTTTCCTTCTTAGCTTTTTGGACCACGTCACCGACCACATCTTCACGCAGTTCTTTACGCACATCCTGGCGAATCTCTTCCTTAATAAATTCTGGCACATAAGGAACCCTGACTTCGCCTGGCTCAAGGTCTTCATCTTTCTGCTCCGCCGTCATTTGCTGGACTTGGGTTTCGGCGTCCTTTTCCGCTCTTTTGATCATTTCATCGGCGACTTGTTCGGTCAAAACCCCCTGTTTCACCAGTTCCTTGATCAAATTTGTGGTGGTGTTCTTCAACTTGAGCAACTCTTCCTTTTCGCCCGCTTGCGCCGTGCTGACCAAACCGCACAGAGCTAAGGCCACCAGCTGCTTTTTTTTGTACATTTTCATTACTTACCTGTATTTAGCACTAAATTCTTGATGTAATTTTTAATTTTATGGGCTGCCCCATACCAGGGGGCGGGATTTCATCCACTTTTTTGTATTTGTTGATCAGGCTTGTCAACAAGTCATCAATATCCGCATCATTGCTACCCCTGGCCAATTCAAACCGGCTAACGCTGCCATCAGGATTCACCCACAATTTGACAATCGCGGTATACCCTTGCTTTCTCAATTCTTCGCGTTCACTCAATAGGTCTAGGATGTCGTTCTTAATGATGTTGCCATACCAAGCAAAAGGGCTGCCTGCGCCGCCGCCGAACAAACCTTTGCCGCCTTTTCTGGCGGCCAAACCAAAACCGTCCGAGCCAGCCGTTCCTTCAGCGTCTAACCCTAAATCCCCCGGCGGGGCTTCATCCGCCACATCGGGTATATCTTCAGGTTCTGGCTCTACTTGTTCTTCAATTTGCTGCGGCTCCGGCTCCGGCTCCGGTATTGTTTCCATCTTAGGGGGCGGTGGAGGCGGGGGCGGGGGTGGCGTCAGGGTGATGGTCTGGATTTTTCTTTCCCTTTTGGCCGGCTCAGTTTCTATGTTGACTATAAACCGGACGATCATCACTATTGACCCTAACAGGAATAAACCGCCTATGATGGCCGGCAGATAAGCCTTAAAAGGTTTTTTACGCTTAACCATTTTATTTATTTGACAAGATTTTGGGTAACCAAACCGATCTGGGTTATATCAATTCTGCCCAACAACGCTAACACCTCAACTATGCTGGCATATTGCACGGCCGCGTCACCTTTGATGACTACCGGCAACGCAGGGTTGACTGCCTTGTATTGCAACAAGGTGGCTTCTAATTGCTCCATGGTAACCGGGTAAGTGTCCAAAAATATGATTCCATCGGCCGTTACCGTAATCGCTTTTGTTTGCGGCTTAGCCAAGCTGGGCGCATCGCTCGCCTTTGGCAGGTTGACAGCGATGTCTTGTACGGAAGCCGTGGTCATCAA
>DBNZ01000169.1:10343-15371 GCA_002299495.1 Methylococcaceae bacterium UBA659 | reverse complement strand
AAGCGGATGGCTGAAGCCTATTTCTCATCAGGTGATAGTTTGCATCAATGGTCGCAGCAATGGCGTCACCTAGGCTAAAAAATTCCTTGGCTTTGATGATGTCTTGTCTTATCTGCCCCTTAAGCTGTGCCAACGCGGCAAAACGCATCTCATCCCTAATCTTGTGCCGAAAATGCACCTCCACATAACGCCCATAGATTTCTTGGTTAAAATCGAACAAATGGGTTTCCAGCAACACCCTATCCCCCCCGTCGACGGTAGGGCGGGTGCCGACGTTGGCGACACCCTGAAATTCCAGTTCATCTATGCCGGTCATGGTCACCGCGAACACGCCGGCGACCGGCGTGGTTTTCCGGAACATGCGGATATTGGCGGTCGGATAACCTAACAGACGCCCGCGTTTGTCGCCGTGGGCGATGCGTCCGCAAACCGAATAAGGGCGGCCTAAAAGCCGTTCCGCCTGGGCCAAATCGCCCGCCGCTAAGGCGTCGCGGATTAAAGTGCTACTGACCCGCAAGCCGTCTGCTTGGTGCGAGCCGGTATCCTCGACGCTGAAACCATAACGCTGGCCATAGCCTTTTAAAAAGGCAAAATTGCCGCGCCGCGCCTTGCCAAAATGAAAATCGTCGCCAATGACCAAATGTTTGATGTTCAATTTGGCCAGCAAAATGTCTGTTATGAATTGCTCTGCGCTTAAGTTGGCTAAGGGTCGATTGAAACGGGCGATCAGCAGGTGGTCTATGGGCAGCTGGGCAAAGACTATGGCTTTTTCCCGCAGTCGCATCAAACGGGGCGGTTCATTGTCATTAAGGAAATATTCCAATGGTTGGGGTTCAAAAATCATCACCACGGTGGGCAGGTTCAGGGCGGCGCCCCGCGCCGCCAGTTTGGCGATCACGGCGCGATGGCCTAGGTGAAGGCCGTCGAAATTGCCTATGGTCAGGACGCTGCCGCTGTTAAACGGTTCCAAATGGGCAAGGCCCCTAATCAAACGCATGGGCGGGTTTGCCTTTGCTCAGTCAAGATATTCAAACACCGCGACGATTTGCTTAACATCCGGCAAATACCGAACCACGTTAATGACCACGGCGCCTTCATTTTGATGCAACAAGCCCATCAGATAAACCACCCCGTTTGCGGTGACCACCTTTACTTGGCTGGAATCGAAGTTAGGCAGAGTGCGGATTTGCTTCAGCGCGTCAGTGACATCGGCGGTAATCCGCAGGTCTCGCTGACGGCTGTCCAAACCGCTAGGATAGGCGATCACGATATTGTTGTGCACCCGTTTGACGTTATCGGTCATTTGGGCGATGCGGACCAGCAGGTCCCGCAGCCGTTCGGTCGCCGCTTCCCCGGTCAACAGCAAAATGCCATTGAAAGCCGTAGCGGTGACGTGGGTTTGGCCGGACAGTTCGGGTTCGTTATGTACTTCGTCGTAGAAATCGGCTTGAATGTCCAGGTCGTCGCCCATCGCTGCGATGCTACGGCGTTCAAACGGCGAGACTTGGCTGGGATCAATGGCGCCGGCACAGGCGAAAAGGCCTAATACGCCGATCAAGAGTAAGAGTTTTTTCATCAGCTGGCGCCAAATAATTGTTGGTCGATCAAATCGCACAGGCAATGGGTGATAAGGACATGGGTTTCCATGATCCGGGCGGTGGCATAAGCCGGCACCCTGATTTCGATGTCAGTTTCCTTCAGCAATGGGGCGATCATGCCGCCATGGTTGCCGGTCAAAGCCAGCACCGAAATATCCTTGTCATGGGCGTTTTTGATGGCTTTGCTAAGATTGGCGCAATGCTGGCCATCGCTGTAAATGACCAGCATGTCCCCCGCTTGTCCTAAGGCTCGCAAGGGCTTGGCATAGACCTCATCAAAATGCAGGTGGTTGGCAATGGCGGACAACGTGCTGGCTTCGGCCGCTAGGTTAATGGCGGGTAAGGCCGGGCGGTCTCGCTCGTAACGGTCCAGCAACAAAGTGACCAGTTGCTGGGCGCAGGCGGTAAAACGGCCATTGCCACAAGCGATGATTTTCTTGTCATTCAACAAACATTGAACGAGACCGTGGCCTGCGTATTCAATTAACTCGCACAGGCTCGCCATTACCGCCTGCTGGGTTTGGATGTTGTCGCTAAAATGGTTGCTGATCTGGTTTTGTAAGCTCATGCCGGGATTATTGATTAAAAAGCATTTTTTATCCAGGCTATGCGGCCATCGCCGGACAAGGCGACCACATCGAAACGGATCGGGCGGTCTTGGGGTTGTTGCGTCAAATACACTTGGGTGGCGGCTATTATACGCGATTGTTTTGCCGGGGTAACGCTCTCGGCGGCGCTGCCGTAGCGGTCGGATTTACGGAAACGCACTTCGACGATCACTAAGATATTTTGATCGCGCATGATCAAGTCCAGCTCCCCTTGCTGGCAGCGGAAATTTCGTTGCAGCGGCTTTAGCCCTTGCCGGATCAAGTAATGGTGCGCCGTATCCTCGGCGGTTTCGCCTTGTGCTAGGTGTGGGGCTTTGGTCTTAAAAAAAATGGGCGGCATGGCTTGGCGTTGGCGTTGTTAACAAGGATTTAGCCCCATCGGGCAGCGGCGAAGGACATTACCCCAAGCAGTCGGATGCGGCAAACTGCTATAATCGCCCGCCTAGCGTTAGCCCAAGGTGACACAATGTCCCATGAACCCGGCAAATTATACGTGGTTGCCACGCCTATCGGTAATTTGGCCGACATTACCTTTAGGGCAGTCTCGGTATTACAGGAAGTGGATTTGATTGCCGCCGAGGATACCCGTCATGTCAAGCTGCTGCTCAACCATTACGGCATTAGCAATAAATTGATGTCCTTGCACCAACACAACGAAGACCCTGCTTCCTTGCAAGTGTTGGAAAAACTTAAGGCTGGCCTGTCAGTGGCCTTGGTTTCGGATGCCGGCACGCCGTTGCTGAGCGATCCCGGAATGCCGTTGGTCAAAGCCGTGAAAGATGCCGGGTTGGCTGTGGTGCCGGTGCCCGGTGCCTGTGCTTTGATTGCGGCTTTATCGGCGGCGGGCTTGCCGGTGTCGCGGTTTATCTTTGAGGGCTTTGCGCCGCGCACCGCAGCGGCGCGCAAGGCGTTTTTCACGGAACGCTTGCATTGCCCGGATACCTGGGTGTTTTACGAATCCAGCCATCGTATCTTGGCATCTTTACAGAATATGGCGGCTATCATCCCGGTGCACAGGGAGATTGTCATCGCTAGGGAATTGACCAAGCTGCATGAAACCATCGTCAAAACCAACTTGGGTAATGCCCTGGCTCTGGTCGAGCGGGACGAAAACATGCAAAAAGGCGAATTTGTCGTGATCGTCGGGGGGGCTGCGGCCCAGGATAAGGAAGGCGATTTGACTGAGGAACAGCAACGGGTGCTGGCGGTTTTGTTAAAGGAATGCCCGTTAAAAACCGCCGTCATCATGGCCGTGGAAATCACCGGTGCGAGAAAGAAATTGCTGTACCAGGCGGCGCTGGATTTACAGTCAACTTAGCGTTGTTTACATCGTTGCAGTAGCCCAGCCCCCCCCCTACGGTAATGATTTTTCCAGTTCGGCAAATTCCAATCCTTCGATTTTCGCATCGCAGGTTTCCCCGCACAGTTGTGCATACGGAATGGTCAGGCCAGTCAATTGATAACCCCGGCGTTGGTAAAAGCCGATCACATCCGTCCGCAGGGCGATGACGATCATGGCCAATATGCGGGCGTGAAATTGCTTGACGGCATAGTCCTCGGCGTAAGCCAGCATTTGCCCGCCGATACTTTGGCCTTGCCAAGCCGGGTTGACGGCTAACATGCCGATATGGACGCGGCCCGCTTTTTTTTGCACATGCACGGTGGCGATAATTTGTCCTTCATGGAGACCCAAAAGCAGCACGGAATCCGGTTTGCTTAATAGTTTCGCCAGCGAGCCGGCGCTAGTCCGGGTGCCGGCGACATAACAGCTCTCATCCGTCCAGCCGCTGGTGTTGCCTATTGGTTGGTAGGCGGAATTGACGAGTTCCACCAAAAAGCCGATGTCGTCATGGGTGGCGGTGCGGAAATGGGTTAGATTCATGGCAAATAAAAGTCATCACAGGGTTCACGCGGTGTTACCCGATCAACGGGGCCGCGATATTATAAAAGCCAACCCGCCCCAACGGCGTTCAGTGTATCGTTCCAACTTATCCGGGCAAATAAAACTCCACATGGCCAAAACTCCTATCCCCGCCGATGAAACCGCGATTGCCCAAGCCGCTGATTTGTTGAGACAAGGTGGCTTGGTGGCGTTTCCCACCGAAACCGTTTATGGTTTGGGTGCCGATGCCAGTAACACCGATGCCGTGCGGCGTATTTTTGCCGCCAAGGGCCGGCCAACCGACCATCCGTTGATTGTCCATCTTGCCGATGCCGGGTGTGTGCCCGACTGGGCCGCCGCCGTGCCTGAATCGGCGTCTAAGTTGGCGGCCAAATTTTGGCCTGGCCCTTTGGCCTTGGTGCTGCCTAAACAAGCTTGGGTGCCGATGGCGGTGACCGGTGGCCAGCCAACGGTGGCCCTGCGTATCCCCAATCACCCCGTTGCCTTGAAATTATTACAGACGTTCGGCGGCGGCATCGCCGCCCCTTCGGCCAACCGCTTTTGCCGGATCAGCCCGACCTTGGCCAGTCATGTGGCCGAGGAATTGGGTGATGCCGTGGACATGATTTTGGATGGCGGCCCGTGTCAAGTGGGCGTGGAATCGACCATCATTGATTTATCGGGCGGCCAGCCAAGATTGTTGCGCCCCGGCCAAATCGACGAACATGCGCTTGCCTCTGTTTTAGGCCCAGGACTGCTATTGCCGCCATCCAGCCAAGCCGAAGTGCGGGCTCCGGGCATGATGGCGGTGCATTATGCGCCGGTGACAAAGACGGTGTTGTGTAACAGCGGCGACCTAGACGGTTTTGTTGCCAGGTTGTTGTCCAAGGGGCGGCAACTTGGTGTGCTGGCATATAGCCAGGCCATTGGCCAAGCATTG
>DBNZ01000169.1:9152-9944 GCA_002299495.1 Methylococcaceae bacterium UBA659 | reverse complement strand
TACGCCAGTTGGATGCTTGCCGGTTGGATCTGATTGTGGTCGAGCGGCCGCCCCAAAGCGCGGCTTGGCGGGCGATCAATGACCGTTTGGCAAAGGCCGCCTGCCGAGATGCGGGACACGGTTTAAATTAACGGGGCAATGTCGGGGATCCTTTTGGTGGGTTTAGGGGTCAGCGGTTTGGCGTGTGGGCTGGAACGGTTACTAACGATAACTCTGTGGAAGCCAAGCTTTTTCCACAACCGTTCTAAAGTCCCAAGACGGTACGGTTTCGGTCTTGTAGCTCCAAAAAAACCAGCCTAGGTAATTTTCAAAACCCAGCAATTGCGCGGCGGCATGGGCGCGGAGGGCGACTTGGGTAGCAAAGCCGTTGATGTCGTCCAAGGGCAAGGTGTGCAAGTCCAAACCCAGGCTCCATTCCCCGACGTAAACCCACCTGCCTCGGTCTTTGATTAAGGCGTCGGCTTCTTCGCGCCAATCGGTCACCGATTTTTTAATGTGCCCGTACAGGTCTAGGGCGATGTCTTCCTGGCCGAAGCATTGGTAGCGGTGGATGTCCAGCACCACGTTGGTGAAGTCGGGTTCGGTCAGAAAGCCGGAAAATTCGCGGAACGAACGGAAGCCGTCGTGGAAGACCACGGCGATGTCATCGGCGCAATGCTTGCGGATACGCAGGTAGGCTTCTAGGTTGAAGTTTTTCAAGTAATCGGTGGGGATGTCCCAACGCGGTTCGTTCAAGGTTTCGATGGCGTGCAGGGCGGGGCGGTTCTGGTAGCGTTCGGCCAACCATTCCAG
>DBNZ01000169.1:0-8760 GCA_002299495.1 Methylococcaceae bacterium UBA659 | reverse complement strand
CCGCCGTTGTCGAAACCGTTTTGGCAGCCAGGGGCGGCATGCAAGTCCAGCACCACCAGCAAACCGTGTTTTTCCGCCCAGGCGAAGGCGCGGTCAAGCACGTCCAAGCCGCCGACCACAAACGGATGGCGGACATCGCCATAGGCGCGGTGGTACGGGTAATTGGCGCCGAATAACCAATGCCCGACCGGAATCCTGACCGCGTTGATGCCGATGCGGGCCAACCAGGCGAAGTCTTGCTCGGTGATGAAGCTGTCCCAATGCCGTTTCAGTGTCTGTTCGGCACGTCCGCCCAATTCGACGCAGAGCGAGGTTTCGTCCTTGGCTTGCAAGCCTTCAAACAAACTAGGCGTCATCCATTTTTCAATTACCAACCAACCGCCTAGGTTGACGCCGCGAAGTTTTTTGCCGTATTTGTGTTCAAACAGCGGGTTCATTGTCCGATCCTCCAGTGGATGGGTTGACTAAAACACCAAGCGCCGTTGATGGAAGGCTTCGGCGGTCGGTTGGTTGGTGATGGTGATTAAAGTCACGTTAGGCAATGCCTTGCAAATGATCCGCAACATCATCACCTCGCCTTCGGGGTCAAGCGAGTCGAACGGTTCTTGCAACAACACCCAGGCGGGTTTGTTCAATAACAGCCTAACCAATCCCAGCCTCTGTTGCTGTTCCCGTGACAGGGCTTTGCTCCAGTGTTCGGATTGGTCCAACTTCGGAATCAGTTCATCCAAATCCACCAGTTTTAGCCATTCTTTCAACTCCTGGTCTGGAAAAGGCCCGTTACATGCTGGATAGAATATGGCTTCACGCAAGCTGCCTTCGGGTAAATAAGGCCTAGGCGGCATGAAAAACATCCCTTCATCATCGGGTAGGCCAATCCTGCCATTGCCCCAAGGCCATAAGCCGGCGATGGCCTTGAACCATTTGGCTGCCAGGCCGGAGTCGGCGTCGACCCAAACCCGCTCGCCGGCGTTGATGACGGTATCTAAACGGTCGATCAGAATTTCGCCGCTGTGGTTGGTCAGCCTTAAATTTTCAAAGCTCAGGCTGTGGTCCGGGTTTTTGTCCAGCACGATCCGGTTCGGGTCGGGGCGGGCGATTTCTGCTTCCAGATTGTCCAATGCTTCTAACAGGCCTAGCACCCGTTCCACGGACGCCCGCCATTGGGCGACCACCGGCATGTTGTCGACTGGCCAGGATAAGGCCGAGACCATGTGCTGGAAGGCTTGCACGGATTGCATCAAGGCGCCTAAGGTGATGCTGCCCAAAATGTAGCGTGGCGCCGAGACCAAAATCGGAAACGCCATGGACAACACCGAATAACCGGAGCTAAACATCAAAATATTGCGCCAAGCCGCAGTTTGTTGTTGGAAGGCTTTAGTTATTTCTATAAAAAGCTTGTGGCAGCGGGTGTTTTCGCTGCATTCCCCATGAATCAGGGCGATGGGTTGGGCATGTTCGCGGGCGGTGGCCAAAGCGAAGCGGAAATTGGCTTCTGTGGTTTGTCTGGCATTGGTGGCATCCACCATAGGTTTGCCAATCCACCAGCCCAATACCGAGGCGCCGATTGCGTAGACGAAGGCGATCCAGACTAAATGGCCTTCAATCGGGATTTTTACCAGCCACAAATCTAAGATCACGGTGCCTGACAAATTCCATAACAAGGTGGCGAAACTTACCAGCAGCAAAGAGGCGTACAGCAACGAATGGAACAAGGTGACCGCATCTTCGGTGGCGATGCGGATGTCTTCGGCGATGCGGCCATCAGGGTTATCGTGTTCGCCTTCAATATGGGTGACCAAGTAATGGCGGCCATTGTGCATCCAGCGGGCGTTGACTTGGTGGGTCAACCAATCACGCCAATCGATTTGCAAGTCTCTTTTTATGCTCAGATGGCTGCCGGTGACGGCGATGTTGGCGACAAAAATCAGCGTTAACAAACCTATTTGCTTGAGTAGGCCGGACATGGAGCGCTGCTCTAAGGCATCGAACAGAGCCGCGCTCCAATCGGTGATGATGACGGCGATGCTAATTTGCAGCAGGGTCAGGATAACTAAGGCTAGGGTCCTAAGGCGGATGCTGGTTTTGTGTTCGCTACTCCAAAAGGGCAACGATAGGCGCAGGAATTTGTGAAAATATCCGATGGTTATTGGCATGTATGGCTCCGTTAATCAGTTAAGTTCAGGCATGGTTGTTATGGGGCGGGCGGCCTGATGGCCCGGTGGTCGCCGTGCAAACTCACCGTTTGTTGGCAATGACAACAAGATATTAACCATAAAATATGGGTTGGCAATAGCAAATGGGCGATGGGGTGTGGATTCGGCTGATATTGCTAAAAAGTGGGGCGTTTTTTTCGCCTGTTGGTGCGCCAACCGCAAGGAATTTGACCGCTTAACTGAAACCGCCCCGGCTTTTTTGCCCGCCTTTTTGGTATTCGGGTATTGGCCCGACCCCTTAAGTATTCATGCCCATAGTATAATGCCGCTTCCATTTCTATTTTTGAGGCTGTCATGCTGACTTATCCTATGATTGATCCTGTTGCCGTGAGCCTTGGGCCAGTAAAAGTGCATTGGTATGGCTTGATGTATCTGCTCGGTTTCGCCGCAGTCTATGTGCTGGGGCGATACCGCGCACGGCAACCCTGGTCGCCGGTCAAGCCGGAAGCGATTGAGGATTTGGTCACCTATGGCGCCTTGGGCGTGATTTTAGGCGGCCGATTGGGTTATATCTTGTTTTACAACTTTGGCGCATTCATCAAAGACCCGGTTATTTTGTTCAAAATCTGGGAAGGGGGCATGTCGTTTCACGGTGGCATGTTGGGCGTGTTTATCGCCATGTGGTTCTTGGCCAAGCAGCAGCGCTGCACGGTGTTGCAACTGACCGATATTATCGCGCCGACGGCTCCGATTGGTTTAGGGGCGGGGCGAGTCGGCAATTTTATCAATAGCGAATTATGGGGCAGGCCCGCCGATGTCCCTTGGGCGATGGTGTTCCCCAACGGCGGGCCGTTGGCGCGGCATCCGTCGCAACTTTATGAGGCGTTTTTGGAAGGCATGGTGCTGTTCGTCATCCTCTGGTGGTATTCCAGTAAGCCTAGGCCGACAATGGCCTGCACCGGTCTGGCGATTTCGTTGTACGGCTGTTTCCGGTTTTTTGTCGAGTTTTTTCGGATGCCGGACGCGCACCTAGGTTTCATCGCATTGGATTGGATGACCATGGGGCAGTTGTTGTCATTGCCGATGATGGCGTTCGGCGGCTTGATGTTTTATTTTGCCCATCGTAGGGCGGCGGCGGATTAAACCGGTTCAATCCAGATTCCGGGCGACCTAAAGCGGGAATCCAGCGCCTGGTTTGTAGGCTGAAATATGGCCGTTTTTGGGGTCAATCACGGCTAAATAGGCCCAACTACCGGCAAACAGGTTGTTTAAACCCGGATTGCGCTCCAGCATTGCCGCCATCACCGCCGCTTCGGTTTCCACCACAATCGTCATACGCATGGCTTCGTGCCGTTCCAGTTCTTGGCGTGAAAAACCGGTGCGGTAATCGCTGTCCGTTCCTGACATTAGCGTAAAAAAACCCACCGGGTTGTCGTAACGGTTGCAGCCGTTGGCGTGGTGTGAATGCTTAACGCTGGCGCAATAATAGTCCAGGTTCATGCCGATAAGTCCGGGCAATTCTGCCAGCAGGATTTTTTCCAGCCGTTCACCGTTCAAGTCGCGGTCGGGGGCGTATGACAATAAGAATACCCGCTGTTCAAGTGACCAGCCTTCGGTTATTTGTCTGCGGGCTATGATGAGTGCGGCATGGCCGCTGTGGTGAGCAAAACCGGTGCGCTGGCGGGTGAATTTCTCAGACCCCGTCAAGGCTTGCTGCAACAAGGATTGTAGTTGCCCTAGGGCGGGTGGTTCCGGTGGCCGGTGGGATGGAAGCCAGCGCAGTTGGCCATCTTGGCCATGCCCGGCGGCGATAAAACGGGTTTGTTCAGGGATGTCGATGCCGTACCCTTTGAGTAGGGGGCGAATTTGTGGCCGGTTGAGGATATCGGCCAAGCGTTCGGCATTGTGGCCGCTGTTGCGACCGTTGCAAGCCTGGCACCAGGGTCTTAAGTATTCGCCGGGTTCATTGGGGGGGCTATGTCCCATCAGCACCACCCAATCCGAAAATTCACCGGTTAGGCCTATATCCAATAAGAAACCGGCGGCCAGACCCGCTTGGGTATCGGCAGCTAAGGCCGGTGTGGTTTCATGCCCTGCCCTCTTGTCCTTATCGGGCCATTTCTCAAGCAAACGTTGTCGGGTTTCTGGCCATAACGATTTGCCCAGTAAATCCAACATGGCGATGGGGGCGTAGCCGTTGATCGCTATGAACGACCAGGCCAAGTCCATTTGCAGCAGCCTATGGGCAAAGCTTTTTGGCCTGGTTTGTGCCTGTCCATCATAATCCAAGGAAACGTCTTTATTGGTAATGAATCCCCGGGTTCCGAAGGTTTCAATGGTTGTTCCCAGCTGCTCCAAATGGTGCCGGGCGCTTTCTTCACGAGGGTCCATACAGAAAACCACTTGGGCAATGGGGCGGCTTATCGGATGTTTTTTTGTTTTCTGTAAGTTTGTTTGCAAGCAACCTAACAATTGTTGACGATAATGATGTTCCAAGGCATGCAGCCAAATTTTGCCCTGTTCGCGGGCATCAAAGTCATCGGCCAGCTTAAGCATTGCCCATAAATCATTGGGTTTCAATTGCCCCACCCGTTGTGAATCAAACCCTAAGTGCTGGCATAAAAGGGACAAACGCCAACTGGGTTCGGCCAGGGTATCTGAACCGGGCTTTGCATTTGCACTAAACCGCCAGTCATAAAGCAAATCAGCCAGCCGTTGCCAATCGCTGCGGCATTGCCGCTCAGAACCGGCGCGGATGATCAAGGTTTCCGCTAAGGTTGCTAAGTGTTCCGGCAATTGGCCTTGGTACAGGTGCTTGCGGACAAAAAACTCCGATAGGTTTTTGTGGAAATAGGTGATCAAGGCGCTGGTTTTGGCTTCGATCTGCCAAAGGTCTTGACAGGTTTGGTTAAGCCATAACCGGTCCAACACCAACCGGATCGATAGATAATCGGCCAAAGACACAGGACGGTCTTGTTGGCGACCCGCATATCCGGCTATTAACTGCGAGCAACCGGGCAGCTCCATAAGCAAACGTTGCAGATACGTTTGCCAGCGGCAGACCGGGATGCCGAGCTTGAGTAGCTGTAGGCTTATGCAGTCGATAGCTTGTTCCGGGAGTTCGGTGACGATGTCCTGCCAATCGGGTAGTTGATGGAGAAACAAATTGGCGTCGAAAGGAAGGGTCGCCCGCCAAGCGTTATAAAGGTCGGCTCGCCCGGTTTCTGGCAAGCGCCAAGTGGCCACTCCTTGGTCCAGCGCGGAATTGATGACGCGGAGCAATTGGGGGCGGACGTTATCTAAAATATCAACGCCACTTAAGGCTTGCACAAAGTCCCTAAGACTGGCGCTTTCGCCCAATCCGGCCATAAACAAATCAAATTCTAGGCCAGCCTGTCCCCGGGTTAATTCATGTGGGCAGGGGGGTTCCGTTTGCAGGGGCGCCTCTGGGGTTTCGGCAATCGGCGGGGGCTTTACCCTAAGTTTGTCGGCAATGGTGCACCACAATTGACGGGCGGCGTCGGCTTTGTGGTCACTGCCAACGGCTGGAAATTCCCGGCGGATGGCGGCTGGCAGGCTGTTCTGCATTGGGCTTATCACCTGCCCTTGGTCGGCGTTCGCTAAGGGCAAGCCATAAATTAACACGGCCCGATAAATGGCTTCGCGGGTGGCCGCAGCGGGGGGCTTACCCGCATGCAAAGCGTCATGGCCAGTTAAGGCCGCGCCGATATCGCTATCGTCAATCCGGCCTTGCCGATAATAATCACGGTATTGTTGTTCAGAACAATAAGCCTGGATACCGCTCAGGCGTTCGGTTTCTGCTAACCACTGGTCAAAGCCAAGGTGGGACCAAAGGCATTTATCCCACCCGTTATCCGCCGTTATCAGCAACCGGTCTTGCCATTTGGCCAAAATTCCGGTGATTGTTTGGCGATACTTGGCTAACTCTGCGGCGGTGTTTTGCATGGGCTTACAAAGCGGGGAGCCGGAGGGTGGCGCTTAATAATTTGAGGCTGCTTGCGGATAAGTCCAACCAGGGCGCGGGAACCAGACCCATCAAAATGATGGCTAACACCAAGCCACCCGATAAGACCCATTCAACAGGCGCTAAGTCATCTGGTTGTTGCCGACTTTCTTGGCCAGGGCCCAGAAAAAGTTGGTTCATAGTGCGGATTAGATAGCTGGCGGTAATCAATGCAACCAGCAAAAAAACCACTATGACCCCGTATTGGTGGCGGGCATTACCGATTAGGGTATGGATGAAAGCGATGAACCCTGCTGTTCCTGGGATACTCATGGCCGCTAACAGGGAAAGTGCCATTAGCCAGGAAAACTTGGGCGAGACCTTAAGTTGGCTATTAATGGCGAATAAGTTACGGGTTGGGTTTTTGCGGTACAGGAAGTCGGCCAATAAAAACAACGCCGCCGCAATCAAACCATGTGCCACCATGGCCAAAGCCGCCCCGGAAAGCCCGGCGTCGTCCAGGCTGGCGATACCCAATAAAACCATCGCCATCTGGCTGGTAGTCCAGTAAGCGAGCATGGGTTTGAGCTCGGTTTGCCGCCATGCCAGTAAGCCACCATAAATCATGCCGAACAAAGCCAAAACCGTCATTACAGGTTGTAGGGTTTGGGCGGCGGCGGGCACCATGACCACCGCACGTAAAAGGCCATACGCGCCCAGTTTTATGAAAACGCCGGAGATCAGGATGTTGATTGCCCTAGGCGCGGCGGTTTGCGCCAACGGTAGCCAACCGTGCAACGGGAATATCGCCATGTTGACGCCGAAGCCTAGCACAAACCCAAGAAGCACCAGGATTTGTTGGTTTTTTGGCATGGTCTTGCTGGTTTGGTAAATCGGATGTATTAATGAGCCGTCCTGCTGCAAGTCAAACGGGTAGATGGCCAGCAGGCTTATCAACAAAAAAACGGAACTTCCCATCAAATAAAGGGCGAACCGTAGGCTGGCGGTTTGGCGGCGAAGGTCGCCCCAGCGGTTAAGCAAGAAAAAAAGCGGAATTGAAGTCAGTTGCCAAAAAAGGAAGAACAACGCCCAGTCTTGGGTTGAAAACACGCCCAATAAGCCAAATTCCAGCAATAAAATGCAGATAGGGTAACTTTTGTTAGCGGTATGGTCGGCATCTGAAACCAACAAAGCCACCGCAACCAATACCGTAGTCAACAACAGCAAAGGCATCGAAAGGCCGTCCACACCTAGGGCATAGGCACTTCCTAGCGCCGGGTTTAGCGTGAAATGTTCGTAGAATTGCAATTGGCCGTTGTGGGGGTCGTATTGGCTTAGCAGCCAAACCGTGAGCGCCAGACAGAACCCGCCGAAGCCGTTGGCGATCAGCCGGATTAATAAGGCATTTTTACTTGGGATGAGCGCCAGCAACAAGGCCCCTAGGGCTGGAGTCCAAAGCAAAAAACTGAGTATCCCCATAATGGCGTGACCTTGAATTTAGTGCTGCGGGTTGGCGGCGCAGCTTAGCAATTTTAAGTCCATTAAGACAAGCGGTTAAAACCAGCCTTGGTGGCAAGCCTGCGCCTGCTTAGCGAGGAATTGAACCTTTGTTTGCGCGTTCTGCAATAAGGTTTCCCGCAAGTCGCCGTTGTTGGCCAGTTCAGCCAGTGCCGCCACCCAAGCTGCTGGGTCCAAATCAATAATCAGGCCGTCTTGGCGATGTTCGACCACGTCGGCGCAGGCACTGCCCGGCGCATAAATGCCCACCGCGCCGCAACGGGTGATGTCAAAGAACTTGGTGTAGGAACGGGCGTGGTTGAAGCGGGACGGCAACAGCGGGTTTAGCCCGATATGGCGCGGCTGCATGGCTAAAAATGCTTGGTAGCTCGGCCATTGCATAGGATGGATCACCGTGGTGCGGGGCAGTTTTTTATACAGACGATGCACCGAGGGGCCGCCGATTATTTCAAAACAAAGCCGTTCGTTTTCCGCTAGAGCCTTGGCCATGACCGGTTGCAGCCAGCGGATATCCTGTTCATGCGAGGCCGAGCCATGATAAAACACCCGGCACCCTACGGACGGCACCGGCACCGGCGACGGCAACACCAGCTTAGCGGGCCAGTCGGCGTATTTTTGTTGCAAGTACGGCGTTGACACCCACAATTCCGCTTGTTGTTTTTTTAGCCAGGCCAAATGCCGGGTAGACAACCGCGCCAGTTTAAAGCGGTAACGCCAGGGCATCCCTTTGGCGGCCTTAAAGTCGAGCAGGTCATCGTCCATAAAAAACACTCGCTTGGCGAGCTTAGGGCGGGTCGCGTCGATCAGTTTTATCCAAGCTTGGGGAATGTAGCGCACAAATACGATGATGGCATCGGTCAGGTCTTTTGGTGCTGGCAGGTCCGTGAAGCCGCAAGGGATGATTTGATGCGTGCCGGTTGCTAACAGCGGCCTGACGAAAAAATCGCTGGAAGGGTTAGGGCGCTCTTGAACCAGATAAACGTGGAGCGGGCTATTATTGGGGCGCATTGAGCGATGGTGCGTTGGCAAAACGACGGGCCCACTCAGTGCTTTGCTGATTGCGGATTTTTTGAAAATTCGAAATTTGCTCGGGAAAATTCAGGCTTTCTGGTTTTACCCCGA
>DBNZ01000194.1 GCA_002299495.1 Methylococcaceae bacterium UBA659 | reverse complement strand
TTAGTGACTGGATACTGGCATCCCCCGGCTATCCACGCCGGGGCCAGTATGACGGTGCCAGCGGAAGCATCTTGCTAATCAGGTAATTTATTGAACGCCGTCCTGCCTATTCAAGTGGAATGTTCGGAACCATATCGGGTATAAACTCGGTTTTTAGGAAAAAGTTTAGGGGCGACGATGGCAATCAAGGCATTTGCTGGACAATCACCCGTCTTAGGTGAAAAAGTATACATCGATGACAGCGCCGTAGTGATAGGCCGGGTCGAGTTAGCCGATGATGTTTCCATTTGGCCGACCGCCGTGGTCAGGGGGGATGTCGAAAGTATCCGCATTGGCGAGGCCACGAATGTCCAGGACGGGGCGGTGCTGCATGTTTCCCACGCCGGGCCTTTCTCACCCGAGGGGCGGCCATTGACGATCGGCGAAGGGGTGACTATCGGCCATCGGGCGGTCGCCCATGCTTGCAGCATAGGCAATTATTGTCTCATAGGCATAGGCGCCATTATTTTGGACGGCGCGATGCTGGAGGATTATGTCATGCTCGGCGCCGGGGCCTTGGTGCCGCCGGGTAAAAAATTAGCCAGCGGGTTCCTGTATGTGGGCATGCCGGTCAAACAGGTGCGGGCTTTGACCGATCAAGAAAAGGCATTTCTGCATTACTCCTCTGGGCATTATGTTGAACTTAAGAACAGATACTTGGAGCGTGGCTAAGAACGTGTTTTAACAGCGGCTACGCGATCCGCTGGCTGACGTTGTGCGGTGTTTGACGGTTCGCGGCACGTCGAGAACAACTGATCGTCAAGGTCAATTGCGGTCGGTCAGTGCTGTTGACCGCGTACCGTACCGCGTGTATCTTTGCTTTGTTATCATGCCGCATAACGTACACTTATCCTTTCAGAACAACGAAAGTCCTAATATTGATGATAGGCTTTTCCAAGCCGCAGAAATTAGCAGAATTCATGCAAAAGCCGCCTGATTTTTGGCGAAGGTGTTGTTTATGCGACAAAATAACAAGACTCTATATTATTTACGAAACTATTTGGAATTCTGGATTCCAGATTGGTGTTACCAAACAAAACTTAAATGGCTTCTGACCGTTGTAACCGATTCAGAGCTAGACAAAAGAGTTAATTATTACAACAAGTTGAACGAACCCGTAAAGCTGCCCGAAGAGACGGCGACCATAGCTGAGTTTTTTAAGGCTATTCCCAACGAACGCAGGACTTACTTTTTTGATGCCTATGAATCTATTAGGTATTTTGATAAAAGCTATTGTTTTAAAACGGTTTTTGGGGATTTAGTGCAGGTCCCTCCGCAGCCAAGCATAGTGAAGAGTCGGCCAATTTTGGGTGACAATCAAAATTCCGTTTTACTAAACTTGAACAAAATTAGGCATTTCGCTTTTGTCACCGACAAAATATCGACACAAGATAAGTTAAGCAAGCTGGTTTGGCGGGGAAACGCATTCATTCATCGGCAAAACCGCATTGGCTTTTTACGAAGTTACTTTGGAAATCCCTTGTGCAATATCGGAAAAGTCAACAAGACCAATGACTATGCCGATCAATGGTTAGTTGAACCCCTCGCTATCAATGAACAGCTAAAATATAAATATATTTTGTCCTTGGAAGGGAATGATGTGGCAACTAACCTAAAATGGGTAATGTCATCAAATTCGGTGGCGGTGATGCCTCAGCCGAAATATGAAACGTGGTTCATGGAAGGCACCTTAATCCCTGATTTTCATTATGTCAGAATTAATGACGACTATTCGGATTTGGAAGAAAGAATTAATTATTATGAAAAACATCCCTTGGAGCTGCGGGAAATTATAGAAAATGCCCACCGTCATGTTTCACAATTCCTAAATTCCCACAAAGAGAGAGTGATTGCCTTATGGGTCTTAAAAAAATATTTTGCATTGACCCAGGCAATACAATAATCTCATAAATTGAAAGGTCGATAGATTTAAACACCCATCAGCCGCTTTGTGTCGCCACAAATTCCTAGTCCCCTTTGCATCCCACTGGAATAACTACGTTGCCAAAACCGTTATATTTTTAGGAAAGCCAGCTAGTGCATATCGCCATTATTCGACAACGGTACAATCCTTATGGAGGGGCGGAGCGTTTTGTCAGCAGGGCCTTAGTGGCGTTGCAAAAAACAGATATAAGGGTCAGCCTGGTGGCCAGAAAATGGGAGCCTATAGAAGGCGTTAATTTTATTGAGTGCAAGCCCTTTTATCTGGGGCGGTTATGGCGCGATTGGAGTTTCGCTAGACAGGCATGCCAAGAAATTGGTCTATTGCAAGCAGATTTAGTGCAAAGCCATGAACGGATAGGCTGTTGCGACATTTATCGTGCTGGCGATGGCGTCCATAGGGTGCAACTGGCGCAAAAAGCAAAGTGTATGTCCGGGCTTGCCAGGGTTCTGCTGCCTTTTAGCCTTTATCATAACTATGTAAAAAGGGCTGAAAAAAGACTCTTTGAAAACCCGCGTTTGAAAGCCGTTATTTGCAATTCCTTGATGGTTCGTAAGCAAATTTTGCAATATTTCACCATCGATGAGTCAAAAATACATGTCATTTATAATGGCGTTGACACTAGCAAGTTCCATCCAAAAATCAAACAGGAAGGTGATTCCATAAAATTAAAATGGGGGCTACCTAAGGAAGCTACGGTTTTTGTTTTTGTCGGTTCTGGATTTGAGCGAAAAGGCTTGCTTCAAGCACTTAAAGCGTTTTCTGGATTAACGGAAGAAAATTGCTTTTTATTGGTTGTTGGCTACGACAAACGGAGCCAATGCTACAAAAAAGAAGCTGCGCGGCTAAAAATCGCATCACGAGTCAAATTTTTAGGTCCCCAAAAAGATGTTCTACCGTTCTATGCGGTTGCGGATGCGGTTGTTTTACCTACACTATACGATCCTTTTCCGAATGTGGCACTGGAGGCGTTGGCTTGCGGCGTGGCTTTGATAACCAGCACGACGTCAGGCGCCGCAGAGGTGGTGACCGATGATGAAAATGGATTTGTCTGCGATGCGCTAGATATTGCAGGCATCCGACGGGCGATGCAAAAGCTCTGTGACAAAAAAGTTGCCGTTAGGATGGGCAAACACGCGCGGGAAACCGCCGAAAAATATGACCTGGATACGATGGCGGGCCATTTGACTGGTCTTTATCGAAAGTTGCTCTCCGCACGGCCTTGAAGTGCCATGACATATGGTTTGGCGATATGGCTGGCTTTAAATCGGCCTTCTCAGCCGATATGGGTCAATCTATGTTTGCGTTCTAGGTGCAAAAGTTATTTAACCAATAATTTGTTTAGGATATTGCAGAGTTTTTTGCTTGTAACTTCTCTTGTGAAGTATTTCTGAACTATTTCAGTCCCCTTAATACCCATCTTATGTCGCAAGGCATCGCTTGATATCAGTTGACGCAGACTATCAATCATTTCGATGTGGTCATTGGCGGCGAATCCAGCGCCTTTTGTCCAATCACTATTTATACCAACGTTGCTTACTACTACAGGTTTTCCGAAACTCATGTATTGAATTGCCTTATAGGCGCACTTCCCCCGAGTATGTTCGTTATCTGTTAGAGGCATTAGTCCAATATCGATAGAATTCAAAAAATTAACTTCTGCATCACTAGACCAAGATTGAAATTGAAAGTTAGAAAATGCTTTGAAATTTGGACTCTTTCCTGCCATTACATGTAGCTCAAAGGAAATATTGTTTTCTTGTAGATGCAGAAAAACAGGCTCGATCCCCTCAATATATGGAAGGTTTGCATCTGTGCCAATCCAGCCAAGTCTAAGTGGCCTGAGTGAGGCATTATGAATCGGAGTTGGGTTAGGATAAATAACGCTAGTAGGAAGGACTTCAACTAAATGTGCGCTGTGTCGCTTAGCTGCATTGGCCAGAATAGGGTTGCCCGCGATGATGAGGTCGCAAGTTCTGCATATGGCATTGAACCTCTTTGATCTCTTGTAGCTTTGGCGGGAATTGCCATCCTTGCTATGACGAATATAGACTGCATCATCAAAATCATATACAAGGCGTTTTGAAAAGTGTCGGAGAAGTTTGATTACGAAAAACGAAACTAGCTCCTTTTGTAACAAAACAATATCTGCACATTGTAATTCATTACGGATTTTCAATGTTTCTGTTATGGTTGTTGGAGCGGAAACGATTGATTGGTCAAAGTGACTATTCAAGTACGGCATTATTTCCAGAACCCGCTGACGGAGGCTGGGCAGGTTCGGATGGGTTCCCTGAGCAAGCCAAAGAAGCCGTGGGCGTACTTTTATTTGGCTATTGCCGTTCATCGTTATGTAAGTATTGATTTTTAGGTAATGTAAACCATTCTGCTGAACTGTTTTACTTTATTGCTTCTAATTCCCATAAAAAATGGGTTAGGCGGCCTTGAAGTCGATACTTTAAGTGTCTTATCTTTTTTCGAATAGTCTTTTCTGCATGGATTCTTGAGTCTTTATGAACAACAAATCCAGTGTTTATCGCTTTAAACCTACCTAAAAAGCCATACATCGCGGCTACCGGAAAATCGCCACAGAAATATTCATGAGTTTGTGCAGTGATTACATTAACGTGGGTTGGATCCTGAAAGGCTTGTGGGCTGGGGTAGGCGGGGGTTAGCGCATACAATAAACCGTTGGGTGCTAGAACCCTCCATATTTCAGACATTAAGCAGACAAATGGAAATGTTGTGCTTTTCCCATCATGCGTTGCCAAGATTCTGGGCACGTGTTCTAGGTAATCAAAAGCCGATACAGATCCAAAATAATTATCGGGGAATGGGATCGGATCAATACTCAAGTTTGCTTGGCGGAAAACAAGGCCATCAATTAAGGGATTGCTACGAATATCGATCCCAAAGAGTTCGGGGCGGCCATATACATTCCTAGGACTCGCACCACATCCCAAATCAAGATGTCGGCGCAAGGCAGCCTCAAAATTTATAACCATTTAGATTACCATCTAATAGATAGCATGGGCTTGAAAATGCTTTCGTTGGCCGAAAAGCCAAGAAACACGTTCGCACTTAAGACATGGCTTTTACCCTGGCATTCAACCGGCTTTTGCTGCGGGCGGCCTTGTTTTTATGAATAAGGCCTTTGGTGACCGCCGAATCGATGACGGGTTGGGCGGTTTTGAATGCCGCTTGGGCTTGTTCTTTATCGCCGGCACGGATGGCGGCGATCACTTTTTTGATGAAAGTGCGGAGATTGCTGCGTTGCCCCGCATTGCGCACACGGCGTTTTTCAGCTTGCCTCGCGCGTTTTTTAGCTTGTGCTGTATTGGCCATATCGTCCTAACTGGTTTGATTGGATTTAAACTAGCCGTATATTTTCATTAGTAATGCTATTATTGTCAAGATTTTTAAATTAAAAACAAAGGATAACCTTGGCTGGACGGTTTTTTGAATCAACCTTCTGGGTTGCTGCCATGACCTTGTTTTCCCGTCTCCTGGGGTTTGCAAGGGATATGTTGATCGCCAGAATTTTTGGTGCCGACTGGATGACGGATGCTTTTTTTGTGGCATTTAAAATCCCTAACTTTTTCCGCCGGGTGTTTGCCGAGGGAGCGATCAGCCACGCTTGTTTGCCGATTGTCGTGGAGTGTAAAGATCAAGGCGGCGATCCTGCCGTGCGTTTGTTTGCAGGCAAGGTTTCGGGGACTTTAATGGCCATATCCCTGCTGCTGGGCTTGCTGGGTGTTATGTTAGCGCCCTTGGCGGTTCTATTATTGGCGCCCGGCTTTGCGTGGCACAGCCCTATCCATACCCTGGCCACGCTTCTGTTTCAATTCTGTATACCGTATTTGGTGTTCATTACCTCGGTTGCCCTATTTGCCTCCTTGCTGAATGCCTACGGACGGTTTGCCATCCCCGTTTTACTTCCTGCCGTGCTCAATATCGTCATGATAGTGGCGGCGATTTGGTTGGCGCCGGAATTGGATGAACCCATTTCTGCATTGGCGATGTCTGTTTCAGCGGCGGGTCTCATCCAATGGTTGGCCCTGATATTCTTTCTTTATCGATTGGGGTTGCTGCCCAGCATACAAGTTGATTTTAACCATCCGGCTGTCAGCAGGTTCTATAACAATTTGTTGCCGTCCCTGTTCATCGTGTCAGTCACCCAGTTGAACCTTTTGTTGGACACGCTGGTTGCCTCCCTGCTGGCCGTCGGTAGCGTCTCTTGGTTATATTATTCAGACCGGCTGGTCGAATTTCCTCTGGGTATTTTGGGCGTCACCTTAAGTACGGTTATTTTGCCGCGGTTGGCGAAATGCCATGTCTCAGATAAACCGGATGATTTTTCATCGACACTGGACTGGGGTTTGCGTTGTGTGCTACTGGCGGGTGCGCCTGCAACCCTTGGAATCTTTGTGTTGGCGGAGCCTATTTTGTCCACCTTGTTCCAATATGATGAATTTTCAGTCAACGACGTGCAAATGGCGGGGCAAAGCCTAAGAGGTTATGCGGTTGGCTTGTTAGGTTATTTGTTGGTTAAGGTGTTGGTGCCGGGTTTTACCGCGCGGGAAAACTTTAAGGCGCCGGTGCGTTTTGGGATTTATGCGATGTGCCTGAGTTTGCTGTTAAACCTGCTGGCCTGGCCTCTTGCCCATGCGGGCTTGGCGTTGGCGACTGCGTTGGGCGCTTTGGCAAATGCCGGGTTATTGCTGAAGGCTTTGTTAACCGCAAAGATTTACCAGCCGATGCCAGGCGGGTCAATTTTTTTTATGCGGGTAGTGTCTGCCTGTTTGGTCATGTCCGCGCTATTGTTTGCCATCGTTACGCCGGATCTTTGGCTGCAACAGCCGGCATCGGTCAGGGTTTTTAATTTAGTTGTCTGCATTGGGTTAGGCGCAGGGGTTTATGTCCTGGCCTTAGTCGGTTTCGGATTAAGGTTTTCGCATCTTAAAATTGTGCCAGTTGGGTAGGGCGACCTACCCGGCTGGTCTGTTGATTTCATGAAATTTGCTGTGGACAAGATCGCATTTGAATAACCGACGCCGCCGTAATTGACGAAAGCCTTGATATTATGCAATGGGCATTGCAGCAAAATGACTCGGCCCAGTGGGTGGGGGGTAATGGACGCAGCCGCTTATGGCCTGATTCGCCAAAATAACGGGGAATTTAAATTTTATGTGAGCCGTTATAAATATGCAGGCCGTTACCCAGAATTTCCGGACAGCTATTGTCGGCAACAGGCGGAATTGTTTTTGGCGGTTCTGGAAGGCCGTTTAGCCGACCGGGGGCATTTGGGTGGCGGGCATGGTGGCATGGTCGATGCGGCAATTTTCCCGTTCGTCAGGCAATTTGCCGCAGTCGATGAAAACGGGTTTCAACGCCTGCCTTACTCTGCGGTGAAGCGTTGGCTCACAGCCTAGGCGGAATCGCCATTATTTGCAAAGGTCATGGGGGAAACACCCGGTTTGGCGGCCTGCATCGGAACCTGAGGTTTTACGTTAGCCAAAGCGGTCGTTCAGGGTCAGGTTAAGAGGGCGCCCAGCCGGCTCGCATGCTTGGTTATGGTTGTTGGGGTTTGTAAACTGTGATATAAAGCTAAGTTCATTTTTATTAACAATACTCACGTTTATCGTCACGTTTGGTTGGGTGCTGCCATCATAATTTGATGGCGGTTTCCAAACGGGATAGGCGGAGGCGTAACCCGGCCGGATTTAATCCGGTTTCTACCAAGGAGAAATTAATGTCAGCAGTATCTATGCGTCAAATGCTTGAGGCGGGCGTCCATTTTGGCCATCAAACTCGTTATTGGAATCCCAAAATGGCCGGGTACCTGTTTGGGTCTCGTAACAAAATCCATATCATCAACCTGGAAAAAACCCTGCCGTTGTTCAATGATGCCATGAATTATTTGGGCCAAATGGCCGCTAACAAGGGCACAATTTTGTTTGTCGGCACCAAGAAATCGGCCCGTAAGGTCATTGCCGAGGAAGCTACCCGTTGTGGCATGCCTTATGTCAACCATCGTTGGTTGGGCGGCATGATGACCAACTTTAAAACCATAAAAAAATCAATCAGCCGCCTGAAAGAATTGGAAGCCATGAAGGAAGATGGCACGCTTTACCAACGTTTTGGAAAAAAAGAAGCGTTGATGATGGAAAGGGAAATGGAAAAGCTGGAGCGGAGCTTGGGCGGCATCAAGGATATGAAAGGCATACCCGATGTCATCTTTGTTTTGGATGTGGGTTATGAGGATATCGCCATTGAAGAAGCAAAAAAATTGGGCGTCCCCGTCGTAGGGGTGGTGGATTCGAACAATGCGCCAGACAAAATCGATTACGTTATTCCAGGTAATGACGACTCTATCCGCGCCATCAAGTTGTATTGCGAAGCGGCGGCTGCGGCCATCCTGGATGCGAAACAAGCGGTGCTTGGTATGTCAGCCAGTTTGGAAGCTGATGATTTTGTTGAAGAAGCAGCGGCAGAGTAAGATTACAATTAGGGCTGTTGCGGGTCGCTTCCGCTATGCCTTTCAGTTTTAATATCCCCGCCATACGCCTCCTAACGGGGGCGTTTTTATAGTGATTATAGACATTGAGGAAAACGAAACGATGACTACCGAAATTAATGCACCAATGGTTAAGGAACTGCGTGAACGGACCGGCTCTGGCATGATGGAATGCAAAAAGGCTTTAGTAGAAGCCGGCGGTGATATGGAATTGGCCATAGAAAACATGCGTAAAGCCGGTCTTGCCAAAGCGGATAAAAAATCCGGACGCATTGCCGCCGAAGGGATAATCGGCGTAAAAGTGAGCGATGATGGGAAAGCCGTGTCAATCGTCGATATCAATTGTGAAACTGATTTTGTGGCGAAAGCGGATGACTTTATCGGTTTCGTTAACAGCGTGGCGGATGCTTTGTTGAACGCCGATATTCAAACTGAAGAAGAGCTGCTGGCGATGCCGCTGGAAGATGGGGTTACCGTCGATGAAATGCGCCGTGGCTTAGTTTCTAAATTGGGCGAAAACATCACTATTAGGCGTTTTGAAAAATTCAAAAGCCAAGATGGCGGCGCCGCTTGTTATCTGCATGGCAAGAAAATCGGCGTCATCGTGGAATTGGCCGTAGCCGACCCTGAATTGGGCAAAGATGTCGCCATGCATATCGCCGCGAATAAGCCGATTTGCGTATCCGATGACCAGGTGTCAGCAGAGCTTATTGAAAAAGAAAAAGAAATTTTTAACGCGCAAGCCTCAGAAAGCGGTAAGCCTGCGGGTATCATTGAAAAAATGGTGCAAGGCCGGGTCAGCAAATTTTTAGCCGAAGTCACCTTGTTAGGGCAGCCTTTTGTTAAAGACGATAAAATAAACGTCGGCAAGTTGGTGTCGGCAAAAGGCAATGCCGTCATCCGTTTTAGTCGTTTTGAAGTGGGTGAAGGCATTGAGAAAAAGGCAGAAAACTTTGCTGATGAAGTGATGGCGCAAGTTAAGGCGGCCCAGTGACCCTGTTTGGATGGTCGCCCCGCCCTGCCGCTTTTTAACCTAACCCACTGATTGACCATGACCACAAAATTAATTTGCCAACGGATTCTGCTGAAGTTAAGCGGCGAGGCCTTGATGGGTAAGAATGGCAGCATTGATGCGGATACCCTTAAGCGTCTTGCCATTGAGATTAAGGAATTGTGTGACGTCGGGGTGCAGGTGGGGTTGGTTATTGGCGGCGGCAATATTCTGCGGGGCGCGGAAAAAGCCTCTGATGGCCTAGGCCGCGTGACGGGAGACCAGATGGGAATGTTGGCCACGGTGATTAACGCCTTGGCCATGCAAGATGCCATCGAGCATTTAGGGCAACCCGTCCGGGTGATGTCCGCCTTGAAGATTAACCAGGTTTGTGAGGATTACATAAGAAGGCGGGCCGTCCGTCATTTGGAAAAAGGCCGGGTGGTGATATTTGCTGCGGGTACCGGCAACCCTTTTTTTACCACGGATTCGGCGGCCAGCCTCCGAGCCATCGAAATAAACGCTCAACTGATGATTAAGGCGACTAAGGTGCGCGGGGTGTTTTCGGCCGATCCTGAGAAGGTCAAAGATGCCAAATTTTATCCGCGTTTGACTTATGATGAAGCACTGGATCAACGGCTTAACGTGATGGACACCACCGCCTTGGTGTTGTGCAGGGAAAACAATATGCCAATGAGGGTGATGGATATTTTCGAGCCGGGGGCGGTGATGCGCTTGATGATGGGCGAAGATATCGGTTCGCTAATTGAAAGAGGAATAATTAATGATCAATGACATTTATAACGATGCCGAAGCCCGCATGGGCAAAAGCATTGAATCGATAAAGCACGAATTTTCCAAAATCAGGACGGGTAGGGCGCATCCCAGTCTATTGGATCAGATCACGGTCTCTTACTACGGTACCGATACGGCGCTTACCCAGGTCGCCAACATTGCGGTGGAGGATGCCCGGACGCTGGCCATCATCCCTTGGGAAAAAAACATGGTGCAAGCCATCGAGAAGGCGATTTTAAAATCGGATCTTGGCTTGAACCCTTCCACCAATGGCATGACCATCCGTATCCCATTGCCGCCGTTGACCGAAGAGCGGCGCCGCAGTTTGGTGAAAGTAGTGAAGCATGAGGCCGAAAATGGCCGGGTGGCCATCAGGAATATCCGCAGGGACGCCAATTCAGAAATCAAGGACGCGCAAAAGGAAAAATTAATTTCCGAGGATGAGGCAAGGGCCGCCGAGGAAAAGGTCCAAAAACTGACCGACCAATACATAAAAGATGTAGAGAAGTTATTGGAAGCTAAAGAAGCCGATTTGATGTCCCTGTAATCCCATTGCCAATGTCTAGTGAAGACCAGATTCCGCAATCGGGTGGAAATCCTCGGCATATTGCTATCATCATGGATGGGAATGGCCGTTGGGCCGAGCGGCGTCATATGCCACGGGCGTTTGGCCATCAGGCCGGGGTGAAAGCGGTCAGGAAAATAGTCGAGGCCTGCGGGGAAAACAAAATTAAAATCCTGACCCTGTTTGCTTTTAGCAGCGAAAATTGGCGTCGTCCCAAGGAAGAGGTTTCGCTGTTAATATCCCTGTTTTCATCCACTTTACAATCGGAAGTGGAAAAGTTGCACGATAACAATATCCGCTTGCGTTTTATTGGCGACAGAGGCGCTTTTTCTGGGTCATTGCAACAGAAAATGACGGCTAGTGAAGTGCTGACCCAAGACAATTCGGCCCTTACTGTGGTCATTGCCGTGAACTATGGCGGGCAATGGGACATGTGCCAAGCGTTTCAACAGTTGTCCGATAAAATGGATAAAGGCAAATTGCCAAAACAAAAAATTACCCCAGAATTGTTGAGGCTGCATTTGTCCACCGCGGATTTGCCTGATCCTGATTTGTTTATCAGAACGGGCGGCGAACAGCGGGTCAGTAATTTTATGCTCTGGCAACTGGCTTACACAGAAATGTATTTCACTCCCCTGTTATGGCCTGACTTTGATAAACCCGCATTGCTTGAGGCTATTGCCAGCTTCAAAAGCAGGCAACGCCGTTTTGGCCATACCGGCGGACAAATCCTTAAAAACATTACACCCTAATTTTCACCAGGCACTTTCAACATGATACAACTGCGAGTCATCACAGCGACCGTCTTAGCCTCGTTACTGGCGGTGGCGGTGTTTTTTCTGTCTCCCGAATATTTTTCGATATTGATAGGTTTGATAACGCTGGGTGGCGCTTGGGAATGGTCAAATCTGTCCGGGGTCAAGGCCACGGCCAAAAGGATACTTTTCTTGCTCCTGCTGTTATTGCCCATGTTGGGAGTTTTTTTCTGGACCCAATTTCTTGAGTTGGTGGCCACCGTCTTTGATTGGCCGGATGTCAGGGCATACTCCGGTATCCTGGAATGGTTGGTGGTGCCGCCTATCTTGTTTTGGATTCTATTGATGCTCCTCATCAGAAATGCCCCGGCCGCCGTTTTGCAGATGCAAATCAAGCCAGTGTACAAGTTACTGATTGGTTGGTTTGTGCTGCAAGCGGTCTGGATGTTTTTTACCCGCATCAAGGCCTTTTATGGTCCGGAAATGATGATGTATTTTTTGCTGTTGATTTGGGCGGCCGATGTCACCGCCTATTTTGTCGGGCGTTATTTTGGCAAAACCAAATTGGCCCCTGACATCAGTCCTGGAAAAACAGTAGAGGGGATGTATGGCGCCTTGGTGGCCGGAGCGCTTTGTGCGGTCGTGCTGAGTTTGATTTATGGCTTTAATGTTCTGGTTGCATTCGATTTTGTGTTGCTGTCCGTGCTAACGGTATTAATCTCGATATACGGCGATTTGTTCATCAGCGTACTAAAGCGCCAGCGCGGCGTTAAGGACAGCAGTTCATTATTGCCAGGGCACGGCGGTATCCTGGATAGGATTGACAGTTTAGTGGCGGCGACCCCGTTCTTTTATGCCGGTGTTCTACTTATCTATAGGACTATCGAATGAAAGGCATTTGCATACTCGGGGCCACCGGCTCCGTCGGTGTCAGCACGCTGGATGTGGTGGCGCGGCATCCTAGCCTTTACAAAGTGGTCGCACTCACCGCAAACAATAATATTGAGCTTTTGCGCCAACAATGTATGCAGCATCGACCAGAGTATGTCGTGGTGGTTGATGCACAAAAAGCCGGGCAATTTCGGGATAAACTGTTTGGCACGGCGTTAGCTGGAACGGTGGTGCTGTCTGGAAGCAAAGCGCTTGAACAAGTGGCCACGCTGGCGTCGGTTGATTCGGTGATGGCGGCCATCGTTGGCGCCGCAGGCTTGTTGCCTACGTTGGCAGCAGCTCAGGCTGGTAAGACGGTGCTGTTGGCCAACAAAGAAGCTTTGGTGATGTCTGGCGGCTTGTTCATGCAAGCGGTTAGCCAGTCCGGGGCGAGGCTACTGCCGATCGACAGTGAACACAATGCCATTTTTCAATGTATGCCGGCCGGTTGCCAGGCGGGTACCCATACCCCACAAGCCAGGCGCAT
>DBNZ01000119.1:4873-9302 GCA_002299495.1 Methylococcaceae bacterium UBA659 | reverse complement strand
CACTTTGGTTTGTCGTAGCCACGAAAATCGATATCTGGAAAAATATCGTCGATGATTTCCAACGCGGTCAGGTAGCACTCGTTGATGCGGTTCTTGCGGATTGAGTCATGCAGGTAGTTGAAACGGGCGAGGTGGTCGGTCAGGCGTTTGTTGGCGTAATCGACGTTGGTGCCGGATTTAAGGATGAACGACCAGTCCGAGGCCTGCGCCAGTAGCAAGGATCTAGCGGCCTGGTTTAACGCCCGTTGTTGCAACGGGGTGACGGCTAAGCCGCGAAAATCAGAGGCCAGCTTTTCCATTTCCGCCTCGGCTTTGAACAACAAGGGGTAAATCCAGTCGTTGTTTTCATTAAGCCAATAACTTGAGTAACCGTGTTCTCCCCAGGTAGATGCTGAGGGCGTGGCGGTTTGATGGTGGGTGACGATTTTTAAATAGTCACTACAGGTTAGGGTTTGCAGGTTGATGTCCGGTTGCCCGGCCAGCCTTAGCACCTGTTCCAACCAATACGGGCCTTCAAACCACCAATGACCGAATAATTCGGCGTCGTAGGGGGCGATGATGATCGGTGGCCTGTCCATCTGCGGGGCTAATTGGTCAATTTGTCGTTGCCGTTTGTGGATGAAGTCTTGGGCATGAAAACGGGCTTTGGCTAATGCTTTATGGGGGGCATAAACCGCCTTTTCGCCCTCGCCGCCGGTCACGCGATAGTATTTTATGCCGGTGTTGATGCGGGTCGCGCCATCCAAGATGTACGGGCCTATGTAATCGAGGTCAAGGTCAAACCCGATGTCACGGTAATATTCCCGGTAATCGTAGTCCCCCGGATAACCCTCTTGGGCGCTCCACACTTGTTTGGATGATTCCGGGTCGCGGGCAAACGCCTTGACGCCGTTGCCGCAATCAAGCGGGGCATAGACGCCGTTACGCGGGGCTGGGCTGGCATCCAGCAAGCCGTGGCTATCGACAAAAAAATGATGGATGCCGGCATCGGCCAAGCACTTCTCCACGCCCGGATAATAACCGCATTCCGGCAGCCAAAAGCCTTTCGGTTGAAAGCCAAAATGGCTTTTGAAGGTGTTTAGCCCGACCTTGATTTGATTCCTGACTGCGGTGTCGCTGTTATTGAGCAACGGCAAAAAACCATGGGTGGCCGCCGTGGTGATCAGTTGTAAATGGCCTGCCAGTTGATGGCGTTTGAACGCCGCCAGCAAATCGCCTTGGAGTCGTGCCTGATAGGTGTGTAATGAATGATGATAAAAACGCCGGTAAAGCTTTGCCAGGGCATGGAAATCGGGCTGGTTTTGGGTGCGGGCGACTTCTTTTTCCGACAACTCAGATAACTTGAGCAAATGGCGAAGATAACGCCGCCGCAACAATTCATCATCTAGCATAGTGATTAAGGCCGGCGACAACGACAATGTCAACCGGTAATTGACCCTATCGCGTTCAAGCCGGTCAAGCACGCCAAGCAGCGGCAAATAACATTCAGTAATCGCCTCAAACAACCAATTTTCTTCAAAAAACCGGTCGTATTCCGGATGACGCACATAAGGCAAATGGCCATGCAAGATGATGCTGAGAAAACCTTTGTTCATGTCGACGTATTACCTTTGCCCGGAAGCGCTTAATTGCCGGTTTGAAGACGATGGCGCCGGGCTTTGTAAGCCGCCGATCAAAACCGGCATAATCGGGTGGGCAGAAGGCTGCAATAGCCCGTGGTGGGTTAAATGGAGGCTGTTTGATTGGATTAGCGCAACAAACGGCTGATCGGGATGCCGTTCCCCAATGACGGCGACATAACTGAGGTCTTCTCGGATTGATGGCAATGCGATTGTTTTTCGGTTTTGGCCCTGACCGTCTATAGCGGTCTCGAATAATGTCCGTATGGTTTCATCGCCGCCGTCATGATGGGGCTGCACCGAAAATAGCCTTAACGAAAGATGTCGCTCAACCTTTCTTTTGTTTTCTATACCAGGCTGTCTATCCGGCTGACTCCAGTAGACGTAAACATGGTTAGGATCCAAGGGCAATAACAATATTTCTTTGATTTGGCTTGGTTTTGGACTGTAAACCCGGCTGACCCACTGGCTGATTTCCAATAACTCGCTAACTGATAACTTGATTCTGTTTAAGGCAATGGTCTTGTTCTTGTTAAAGACTGGCGCATAATCGCGGCTAATTTCGTCACTGATACGCTTTAATTCCGCAGTTGAAAAAAGCATTCCAGGTTTCAAACCCCGGGCCTTAGCCAAATCAGAGTCAAGAACACCAATCGGATCAATGGCTTTTTTTGTCTTTTTTACGTCTATGGTGATCATTATCAGCCTTAACTCTAGAAATAAAGCCTTGCATTGATAGTTGCTGAACTTTACGCTTTCCCTGTCGTGCCATTTGCAGATATGGCATTCATTTGCTTTAGAGTTTACTTGATAAAGTGACGCGGTACGCAATAGGTTTACCAGGTTAGCCCATCAATTGATGACGGCGGGCAAATGATGTTCAAAAACCACCACGGAAAATGGCTGAACCCAATAAGAGCTATTCGCTTGCGGGACTTGCTTTTCGATGGGAACAATATCTTCAGGTGAAGGTAGCCCGGTGTCCAACGCCAAGCACCAGTGGGTATCGAATGTGGGTAATGGCATCTGCACATCTTGTTCGGACATGTTGAATATAACGTGCAAATCCGCTTCCTTTTCGGCAATGCCTATCAAGGTGTAAGCCAAAATGCGGGCATCAGGTTCATGCCACAGGGGGGGAGCCAAATCGGTTCCATACCAAATGATGTCAGGCAGACCCTTGTCAGTAACCTTCTCCCCCGTTAAAAACCGGCGGCGCATAATCGACCCATGGCGTTTACGCAACGCTATCATTAATTTGACAAAACGAAAAACATCACCGTTTTGGTCCAATAAATCCCAATTTAACCAACTGAGTTCGTTATCTTGGCAATAACAGTTGTTGTTGCCTTTTTGTGTATGAAGGAACTCATCCCCCGCCAGCAACATCGGGACGCCTTGGCTTAGCAGTAAAATGGCATAGGCGTTTTTTACTTTTTTTCTGCGTAATGCCAATATCGCCGCGTCATCGGTCTCGCCCTCTACCCCACAATTAAAACTCAAATTGTAATTGCAGCCATCCCTGCTGTTTTCGCCATTGGCGGCGTTGTGCTTATGGTTGTAACTAAACAGGTCGTAGAGAGTGAAGCCATCATGGCAGGTGATAAAATTGATGCTGCTGATCGGCAAGCCGCCTTTGTACTGGTATAAGTCACTGCTGCCCGTAATGCGGGTGGCCAATTCTTGAATAATATTCTTATCGCCCCGCAAAAACCGCCTGACCACGTCCCGATAGAGACCATTCCATTCCGCCCAGCGATAGCCAGGAAAACTGCCTACTTGATACAGTCCTGCGGCGTCCCACGCTTCGGCGATCAGCTTGGTTTTGGACAACTGTTCGGACAATTCAATGCCCCATAACACCGGCGGATTAGGCAAGACATCGCCGTTTTCCCCGCGCGCTAAGGCACTGGCGAGGTCAAAGCGGAACCCATCGACATGCATTTCCCTGACCCAATACTCCAAGCATTTGATGATGAAGCCCGCCACCAACGGATGATTGGCGTTGACCGTGTTGCCACAACCGGTGTAATCGCGGTAAATGCTTTTGTCGAAGCTATTGAGGTGGTAAAAAATATTTCCGCCCAAACCACGGAAATTGATCATCGGGCCATTAGCGCCGGCTTCCGCAGTATGGTTAAAGACAACGTCCAATATCACACCAATACCCGCCTTGTGCAGGGCCTTGACCAAATCGCGGAATTCCTTGATATGGGTTCCCAGCTCAGGGGTTATGCAATAACCGGGGTGCGGGCTGTAAAAACTGTGCGTGCTGTAGCCCCAGTAATTTTTTAAGCCCAATGCGGCCGTATGGTAGGGCACATCTTGCTCATCAAAGGCCATGACCGGCAATAATTCAACATGGGTGATGCCCAATTGCTGCAAATAGGGGATTTTTTGGATAACGGCGGCAAAAGTCCCAGGATGGGACACTTCGGCGGAAGGATGGCGGGTGAAACCGCCTACATGCATTTCATAAAGGACGGCTTTTTCGCTTCTGATCCGTAAAGGCGTATCGCCTTCCCAATCATAATGCTCATCCGCCACCACCGCACGCATGGCGGTCAATTTGTTTTCACCCGGCAAACAAGCGTCTTTGCGGCTCCAATTTTTATGGCTGATGGCCTGAGCCCAAGGATCCAACAAATGTTTGTCTTTATCAAAACGATAACCCACTTCCCTAAGCCGATTCGGGCCATCCATGCGCCAGGTGTACCAGGTACCTACCGGCAGTTTACAGACATAGACATGCCAAGAAAAAAAGGTGCGATGTATTTCCTTTTTTAATTTAATGACTTGAAATGGATCAG
>DBNZ01000119.1:2924-4453 GCA_002299495.1 Methylococcaceae bacterium UBA659 | reverse complement strand
GATGGGTAGGGGTTGCCGTGCTTGATCTTATATTTCATCTCTGCCATCGCCTCTGCCATCGCCATGGTCACCTGATGGTTTGGATTATACAAACTAATTCCCAGCCGCTGTTTTTATCCGAGCCAGTGCATTTTCCAAATTGGCCATGCCGGTGGCAATTGAGATTCGGATATGCCCAGGGCAACCAAACGCCGAACCGGGCACCAAAGCGACGCCAGCCTGCTCGATCAGATATTCAGAAAAGCCTAAGTCATCGTTGATGCCGTCAAGCCTTGCAATCAACCGTTCGACATTTGGAAAGACATAAAAAGTGCCATCGGTAGGCAAACAGTCGATACCGTCGATGCCGTTCAGCCCCTTAACCACATAATCATGGCGCCGTTTAAACTCGACGCACATTTTGCCGATAAAACTCTGGTCGCCTGTCAACGCCGCTTCTGCCGCCACTTGCGAGATCGAGGTGGGATTTGAAGTGCTTTGGGATTGGATAGTGCACATCGCTGCGATCAAATCAACCGGACCCGCCGCATAGCCTATACGCCAGCCCGTCATGGAATAAGCCTTTGAAACCCCGTTCAATACCACAGTGCGGCTATATAATCCGGGATCGGCGTTAAGTATATTAACAAACTGCCCTTGCCGCCACAGGATATGCTCATACATATCGTCCGTGGCTATTAAAATATGGGGGTGGGCGGCCAACACCTCCGCTAACGCCTTAAGCTCATCCAGGGAATAAGCAATGCCGGATGGATTGGACGGGCTGTTGATAAAAATCAACCGGGTCTTATCGGTGATGGCGGCCCGTAATTGTTCGGGGGTGATTTTGAAATGTTGCGCTTGGGTGGTTTCAATGAAGACGGGTATGCCGTCAGCCAATAACACCATATCCGGATAGGACACCCAATAAGGCGCCGGGATGATGACCTCATCGCCCGGGTTTAACAGGGCTTGGGTTAAATTATACGAGCTTTGTTTGCCGCCACAGGAGACTAAAATCTGATTTGGCTGATACTCTAAGCCATTATCGTGGTTAAATTTGGCGATAACGGCTTTTTTTAGACTGGCGATACCGTCAACGGCCGTGTATTTGGTAAACCCGTTTGCGATCGCATTAACCGCCGCCGCTTTAATGTGTTCTGGGGTGTCAAAGTCAGGCTCACCAGCGCCTAAGCCTATGATATCTTTACCATCCGCGCGCATGGCGTTTGCCCTTGCGGTGACCGCTAGGGTGGGCGAAGGTTTGACGGATTGGACTCTGTTGGAAAGTTTTACACTCATATTTTGCCGCATTAATTCAGGGTAAAAAAAATGAATGCGATTATACACGATAAGCTACCCCTTGCTAACAAGGTAACCGCAGGCGGCAGGGCACAAAACCTAACTTGCAGCCCGCTAGTGACACTTTTAAAACACGTTCTCAAAGCTTCGGCTAATACCGGCGGCATGTAGGAACCTACCTGCCAACCCAGAACCCGCGCCCCTACGATAATATGAACAAAGCGGCAAGAATGGCGGCATAAACGGGG
>DBNZ01000119.1:0-2586 GCA_002299495.1 Methylococcaceae bacterium UBA659 | reverse complement strand
TTATTTATGGATTTCTGCGTACAAGGCGCGGAACTCATCACTGAGCTTGTGGTTGGGCAGATAATGCACCATGGGTTGGGCTAGGGTATGGGATTCTCTCACTTTAACCGACGGGGAAATCATAGAGGCCAAAACGGGCAAACCCTCCGCTAACAATTCCCCGACCAGCTGCCGTGGCAAATTGGCCTGTTTTTGGTATTGGTTGACAATGATGCCTTCGACTTCCAGGTTTTGGTTATGGTCGGCCTTTACTTCGGCAATTGACCGCATCAGAGTGTACAAAGCTGCGCGGGCGAAAGTGTCGCAGTCGAATGGTACTAGGCATTTTTCGGCGGCTATCAACGCGGACTGGCTATAAAAATTCAACACCGGCGGCGTGTCGATATAGATATTGTCGAAGCCTTGCAATTTTTCTAACGCTTCCCTTAACTTAAAAATTTTAAACCGGGATTCCAAACGACTTTGCAAAGGCTCCAGCTCCGGATGGGATGGGATGATAAACAAATTAGGGAACGGCGTTTCATGGATGGCGGGCTCAAGGCCGGAATTGGCGTTGTTCCCTCCAAACAATGACAAGCTCAGGCATTCCTTAAAAAAGTGGGCAATCGTTTTATCACTGTGGGGTTCATTCCGGCCTAACAGGTATTGCGTAGAGTTACCTTGTACATCTAGGTCGACCACTAAAGTCCGCTTACCTTCAACCGCGCTGATGGCCGCCAAATTGCAAGTGATGGTAGATTTTCCGACGCCGCCTTTTTGGTTAAATATCACTCTACGCATGGGTTTGTCCTGTGTGGGTTGGTAAAGATGCCTATGATAAATCCCTTCGGCAAGCTCAAGGCTTAAGTTAACGTATGGGTTGCGTTCGTGGCGGGACGCCCGAACCGTGATAAGTTGATGGTTATAAACCATATATCTGTCTTATCAAACGCGTACAAAAGTATTGGCATGGCAAACGGGGCATTCTGGAATTTCGCTAGGCGATTTAAACGCAATTTCTTTACCGCAGGCTTCGCATACAAACGTTCCCGGGCTTACGATGTCGCCGCTTTCGTAACGGTGCAGGATGGCTTTCTGCTGTAATTTCGCCAATTCGATACGGGTTTTGTCGGCCACGCTCAAAAAAGCGTCCATAGCGAAGTTTTCGATCATCTCAATATCGAATTTGAGCCATTCCTGCAACGAGTCGTTATCCGCCTGTCTATCCAGTTTATGGGCGGCGTGTTCTATGTCGCGTTTGACAAACCCGGACAACCGGTCGGCTTCCGCCTGCGTCAGGTCGTGGCTTTCGCGGGTTTTATGTTTGGAAATCTCCAGCGCATCGGCAAACGAATGCAAGGCCTCTTCCATGGTTTCATGCAGATGTTGCAACAGTTCGCTATAAGCCTTGATCAGTTTATTTTTTTCCATGTTTGCCCCCTCAAATTGCCGCTTTAGATTTAAGCTTCTGTACGGTATTCTAACGCTTTTGATTGCCAAAAGACGATAAGGATGCAAGAAAATTATCAACCTTCCGCCATTGAACAAGCCGTGCAACGGGAATGGGAAACAACCGGCGCGTTCAAAGCCTCCGAAGACACTGGTCAGGAAAAATACTATTGCCTGTCGATGTTCCCCTACCCTAGCGGCAAGCTGCATATGGGGCATGTCCGCAACTACACCATCGGCGACGTCATCAGCCGTTACCAGCGCATGTTGGGCAAAAACGTGTTGCAACCGATGGGCTGGGACGCTTTCGGATTGCCAGCGGAGAACGCCGCCATGCAAAACAACGTGCATCCGGCCGACTGGACCTACGGCAACATCGATTACATGCGCGACCAGCTTAAACGCTTGGGCTTCGGTTATGATTGGGACCGGGAAATCGCTACTTGCGACCCCGACTATTACCGCTGGGAGCAATGGCTGTTTTTGCGCTTGTTGGAAAAAGGATTGGTTTATAAAAAAACCGCGCCGGTGAACTGGTGCCCTAACGACCTGACCGTGCTGTCGAATGAACAAGTCATCGAAGGCTGTTGCTGGCGTTGCGACACCCCGGTGGAACGCAAGGAAATCCCGCAATGGTTTTTGAAAATCACCGCCTACGCCGATGAATTGCTGGCGGCGCTGGACACCTTGGACGGCTGGCCGGAACAGGTGAAAACCATGCAGGTCAATTGGATAGGCCGCTCGGAAGGCGTGGAAATGGATTTTGAGGTGCCAGAACTCGGCCAACCGGTGCGGATTTACACCACCCGCCCCGATACCTTAATGGGCGTGACCTATCTGGCCGTAGCCGCCGAACACCCGCTAGCCCTGAAGGCCGCCGGGAGCAATCCCCGCATCCAGGCCTTTATCGCCGCCTGCAAAGTCATGGAAACCTCGGAAGCGGCCATGGAAACCATGGAAAAACGCGGCATGGCCTCTGGTATCGACGCCATTCATCCGGTCACCGGTGCACCAGTGCCGGTCTGGATCGCCAACTTCGTAGTGATGGGCTACGGCACCGGCGCCGTGATGTCGGTACCGGCGCATGACCAACGCGATTTTGAATTCGCCAAGAAATACGGCATAGCGATAAAACAAGTCATTTTTTCGGCTGATGGC
>DBNZ01000199.1:30329-33015 GCA_002299495.1 Methylococcaceae bacterium UBA659 | reverse complement strand
TCAAAACGAAGGACGTTTTAGATTGCTTACTGCTTGGCGGCCAACCCGCGCTTGACGACATCAAGCTTAACGCTTTGTTTGTGCCAGATACCCTGACGTTGCTGGATTTGTTGGAAGCGTTCATACGTTCGCACCTTCATACCGCGTTGGTGGTTGACGAATACGGTGACATTCACGGCCTAGTGACGTTGGACGATGTGTTCGAGGCCATCGTCGGCGCTTGGATTGCCGGACGGGGGGCCGGAGACATACCCGCCATCGTGCAACGAGAAGACGGCTCTTGGCTGGTCGACGGCATGTTGGACATCCATCAATTTAAGGAACACTTTAGGCTAGCCGGTTTGCCGGATGAAAATGGCAGTTATTTCAATACCGTAGGCGGTTTTGTCTTGCAGCATTTAGGCCGCGTCCCCAAAGCCGGCGAATATTTTGTGTTAGGCCGGTTACGCATGGAAATCGTCGATATGGACGGCAACCGCGTCGATAAGGTGCTGGTGTCCCCCCTCCCCTAGCGTATCCGGGTTATTTTCATTATGTAATTTCCGTTTCGGCCATCCTGATTGTTTTAATTTCCGAAATAGCTAAGCACCGCCGTTTGTTTGCACGGCGGTGATCGCTTCGTTGCCCGTCACATCCTTGCTGGCGTTTATCCGGTTGTATCTGGAAACCGGGGATGGCCTTAAGGTCGCCGCGCTGTCGTGGCAAATCATCGGCTTAGTGATCCCGTCGCTGGCTTTTTTTGCGGTGTTGGCGGTGACCGGGGATGGCTATGGTTTGACGCTTTATGTGGTGCGTTTTTTTCGTTAAGGAAACCCTGATAAAGTTTTTGGCCCAACTTAGAACCAACGGCAACCCAGGGTTTGCACTCGCGGCAGGTTTGTCGGGTCACTTGTGCCCTGCTGTTTAGGGTATGGACGCAAACCTGTGGTGCTTAAGTTTCCTTAAGGCACGGGGTTCTCGATCTTTACCGTTGTCAGCTTTGTCAAAGCTGCGCTGGAATGCTCTACAAAAGCCGCTTGTTCCTGCTCAATAAACAAGGCGGCGATGCCGGCCTGGTCAGCGGCCTTCATGCCGTCCGCCCGCCCTAGGCATAGCAACGCGGTGGACCAGGCATCGGCGCGGGTGGGGTCGCGGTCAAGCACCGTCACCGAGACGGTGTTATGGGTGACGGGTGCGCCGGTGCGGGCATCCAGAATATGGCTGTAGCGTTTGCCGTCAACGTCGAAATAATGCCGGTAGGTGCCGGAGGTCATGACCGCTAACGGCTCGTCTTGGTTGATGGTCAAGATTTTATGCAGGCTGTGTTCGCCAGGCAAAGGTTTTTCCAGCGCGACCCGCCACGACTTACCGTTAGGCTTTTGGCCTCGGGTTTCCAATTCTCCGCCGATTTCCACCAGAAAATCATGAATATCCTGTTGCTCCAATAATGCGGCGATGCGGGCAACGCTGTAGCCTTGGGCGATAGAGGAGACATCAATGCTCAAACTGCCGATATGTTTGCGTAAACGCTGGTTATCCACAATATCAAGTTGCCTAAAGCCGATTTGTTTAAGAGTGTTGGCGAGTTTAGCCGGGGCGGGTGGAGTGAGTTGTTCGCCTTTAAACCCCCATAACTCGAATAGGGGCTTAATGGTCAAGTCATAACAGCCGTCGCTGGCTACACTGACGGTTTGGGCTTGGGCTATCAAGTTGACGATTTCTTCCGGTACGGCTTGGGCTTCGGTGCTTAGGTTGGCGTTGAACTGTTCCAGTGTGGAATCGGGGCGGTAGTTTGACAACAATCGATCGATGCGGGCGAACTCGTCTTCGGTCAGTTTTTTGATGGCTGTGATATCGACCGGTTGCGAAGACCCATAACTGATGTGGTAGGTGGTGCCTTGGGTGGTGCCAGAAAATTGATGTGTTTCTGGGGTAGGGTTGCAAGCGGTTAGGAGTGCGGCGGCGAGTAGGGGCAACAAGGCAATCATGTTCATGGGCGCTAGTTTTATGGTTAATAACCGTCCGGCAATCGGGCGGCGAGTTCATCCCAGGTGATGGGCAGGTCATCTAAGCTGGCGATGGTTGACTGCCCTGTTAGCTCAAAAAGGTCAGGTTTGCCGTAGCCGCCATGTTCCCGGCGGTAAATGGTCAGCACCTTGTCTACCGGATGCACCAGCCAGTATTCCTTGACGCCGTGGCGTTCGTACAGCTGGCGTTTTTTGATTTGGTCGTGGCTGGCGGTGGACGGCGACAGCACTTCCAATATCCAGTCCGGCGCACCGCGCACCCCGCGCCGGTCGAGCTTACCTGGATCGCAAACGACAAACACGTCGGGTTGCACCACGGTGTCGATTTGGTCATCGGACTCGTCGGCCCTTGGCAAGCGCACATCCACCGGTGCGATGAAGGCCCGGCAAGGTTTGCCTTTTAAGCCTTGGCGGAGTTGGAAATAAACTTCCCCGGCAATGTCCTGATGCGGCAAGTCCGGCGCCGGCGCCATCAGATACGCTTCGCCGTCGATCAGTTCATAACGGGCATCGTCCGGCCAGGTTAGGTAGTCGCCGTAACGGTAATGTTGTGTGTTTAGAAGTGCTAGGCTCATGAGAGTCACCGACATCTTTTAAAATGTCGAAATTATAACGTTATTGGCAGTGGAGCGGGTGGCTTGATTTTGTTTTCCCAGTGGGAGTTGCTGGACCTGATTAAG
>DBNZ01000199.1:8331-29998 GCA_002299495.1 Methylococcaceae bacterium UBA659 | reverse complement strand
AGAATTTTCTAAAGCCTGAAATAACCTAGAGAAGCTTATCGTATGCAATTAAAAACTTTATTCAACGCCTTCGCCAAAAATCATGCTGTTTTTGCATGAATCCTACCGATTTCTGCGGCTTGGAAAATCCTATCGTCAATATAAAACGCCTCTGCATTTTTGCCGGGCGGACTGATAATCCGGCGCGTGTATTTTCGCGCCCTGTGATGTGCAACGGGCGGTGCTAGGGCGGGTGATTGTCCTGATCATAAACGAGCCTTCCGGTGGCGGCTGGTTTGGGTATTTTAACAGCTAGGTTATAATTTCTCTGTCCATGCGTAACGTATAAGGAAGTAGAATCGCGTCTGAAACCGCGATCGAGAGCGCCCACAGTAGGCGACGCAGGCAGTTGCCGAGGCGCACGGTGAAACGTAAGCCATAAGACGGCATAGCAGCGGTGAAACCAGGTTCTTAGATGGCCAGGTTAATGATGCTTATTCCAACCACAGGCAGCGGCCCGCTTCTTTGGCAATGGCTTGTAGGCGTTGCTCGTGTTCTGTTAGCTGCTCCCCGTTGCATTGGATTATTTTCAGAGCGGGACGCTGTTTGGCTTGAGGTTTACCGCGTTCAGCGGTGGTTTTTGATGGGCTTGCAGAGTGTTCGTCCAACAGTGAAAACTGTCCGCCCGTCATCAACAAATACACATTGGCCAAAATTTGTGCGTCCAACAACGCCCCGTGCAGGTCGCGGGGGCTGTTGTCAACGTTATAGCGTTTGCACAGCGCATCCAGGCTATTGCGTTGCCCAGGATGTTTTTTCCGGGCGAAAGCCAAGGTGTCAAATACGTCGCAAACATCGGCCATGCGTAGCGGTTCGGCCAACAATGCCAGCTCATGGTCAAGAAAACCGACGTCAAACGGCGCGTTATGGATGATCAGCTCGGCATCTTTGACAAAGCGAAGAAAATCCTCGGCTATATCCTTGAACAGCGGTTTATCGTGCAAAAACTCATTGCTGATACCGTGGATGGCGATAGCGCCCGGGTCGATGTCGCGCCCGGGATTAAGGTATACATGGAAAGTTTTTCCGGTCAGTCGGCGCTGGATCATTTCCACGCAGCCAATCTCGATGATGCGGTGGCCGTCTTGGGGATTAATGCCGGTGGTTTCGGTGTCGAGCATGATTTGGCGGGTTTGAGCGTGATGTGGCATGAAATCCGAATAGGTAGATGCAAAAACACGGTACGCGGTAGCCAAGGGCATAAATGCGTACCTTACTAAGGTGTAAATACTGATGCTTAAAAACCGCCCGATTGTACTTTGTTTTTCCGGCCATGATCCTAGCGGCGGCGCCGGCGTGCAGGCCGACATCGAAACCCTGGTCAGCCACCAGTGCCATGCCGCCAGCGTGATTACGGCCTTGACCGAGCAAGACAGCCGCAATGTAAAAAAACTGCTGCCGCAGCAACCGGAACAGATCATCAGCCAAGCGAAGACCTTGCTGGACGACTTTGACGTCGACGCCATCAAAATCGGGCTGATCGGCCATCATGAAACCGCTTTAGCGATTTATGCGGTGCTGAAACAATACCCCGATATTCCGGTGGTGCTTGATCCGGTTTTGGCGGCGGGCGGCGGCGCGGAATTATCCAGCAACCGGTTAGTGGATGCCATCCATGATTTACTGCTGCCAAGCGTGACAGTATTGACCCCTAACAGCCATGAAGCGCGGCAATTGGCCAAGCAAGAAGGGCTGGATGAGTGTGGCCTGGATTTGCTGGCTAAGGGTTGTGGTTATGTGCTGATAACCGGCGCCCACGAACACACGCCAACGGTCGACAACCGGCTTTTTCATGATAACCGGCTCTGGGAAACCTATACCTGGGACCGCCTGCCACACAGCTACCACGGCTCCGGTTGTACCTTGGCGACCAGCATCGCCGCCTTGATCGCGCATGGCTTAGAGCCGGTGCAGGCGGTCATGGAAGCGCAGGAATACACCTGGAATGCCCTGAACAGCGCTTACAAACCCGGAAAAGGCCAGCATAACCCGAACCGGTTTTTTTGGATGGAGGATGAATTATGAACTGCCCGCGCAGTGGCCTTTACGCCATCACCCAAACCGAAAACAAAACCTTGGCAACGGTGTTGGCGGATGTCGCCGCCGTGATCCGTGGCGGCGCGGTGCTGGTGCAATACCGCAACAAACAGCCACACGACGCGCTGGCCTGGGCGACCGCCCTAGCCGAATTATGCCACCGCCAAAATGCGCCATTGATCATCAACGACGATATTGGCTTGGCCGCCCAAGTCGGCGCCGCCGGAGTGCATCTGGGCAAGGATGATGGCGAAATCCACCACGCCCGCAAGTGTTTAGGTGCGGCGGCGATCATCGGCGTGTCCTGCTACAACAGCTTAGATCGAGCCAGGGAAGCGGTGCGGTGCGGCGCCGATTATGTCGCCTTTGGCCGGTTTTTTCCGTCCACTTCCAAACCCTTGGCCGCCCCGGCAAAACTGGCCACCTTGCACCAAGCCAAGCAAGAGCTGTCGCTGCCGATAGTCGCCATCGGCGGCATCCTGCCGGAAAACGGCGCCGGTTTGTTGGCGACCGGGGCGAATTTGCTGGCGGTGATCGGTGGTTTGTACGATCAGACAGACCCGGAACAGGCCGCCCGCGCTTATCAGGCTTTGTTCCCGTCCTGACCGCAGGCCGCGATACCGTTACCGCCTATCTGATGCTGACTTTAACGATTTAAAAGCTATGTTCCAAAAATCGGCGATTTTGGGCGTTGCCAATTTACCTTCAGTAACGCGCTGGTACGCCGCCGAATGGTGGTGGCGGGAGTATGACGGCAGTTCGTGAAAACGGGAAAAACCGAAGGCGGCTTACCCGTAAACCAATTGAAAAACGCCAAGAGCGACTGGTTGGGGCGGGCGTTCAAGCAAGTCATTCCAAAGTAACGCGCGAGAGTGTCCCGAATTTTGTGTAAACGGATTTTTCAATTATTGGATAGGCATCCGATGTCTCTCGCAACCTGTTCATGTCTTTGATAAAATTTGATTTTTGGCGCTTCTGTTTTATCATTTTTCTGGCTGCTAATTCAGCTCGCTTTAATATGTTTTGTAAGTTCCTCAAATTGCAATTAAATTGAAATTTATGCAAAGAACATTTTGTATAGGAACCTTACCACGGGTAAAATGGAATGTTGCTAAAAAGCATTATTGTTGCGCCTACCGTCAATACTTTTGTGATTTTACAACATTCTCCTAACAGAGGCGTCATGCCATGCTTAAATTCCCAGAGAACATGAAGACATCGACGAAAATCGGAAAAAATGCACCTACCCGCAAGGAGCCACCGAAAATGCCTGGTGCCCTGCCGATCCTGGGAAATATGCTCGAATTTGGCAAAAATCCGTTTGCCTACCTGATGAAACTTCGACAAACCCTAGGTGAAATCGGGGAATTCCGGATGTTCCATCAAAAAATGGTGTTGCTGACCGGGCCAGAGGCGAACGCAGCGTTTTTTCGTGCGCCCGATGCCCAGCTAGACCAAAGCCAAGCCTACAAGATCATGACGCCGATCTTTGGCAAAGGCGTGGTGTTCGATGCGCCGCCGCATAAAAAAGACCAACAGCTAAAAATGCTGATGCCGGTGTTGCGCGACAAACCCATGCGCGGCTATGCCCAAGTCATCGTCCAGGAAGTCGAACAAATGATCGCCGACTGGGGCGAAACGGGCGAAATCGATTTATTGGCGTTCATGAAAGAACTCACCATTTACACCTCCAGCCACTGCTTGTTGGGCGACGAATTCCGTTACCAACTCAACGCAGAATTCGCCCAGATTTATCATGACCTTGAGCAAGGCGTGAACCCTTTGGCTTTCGTTTTCCCCTACCTACCCTTGCCGGTGTTCCGGCGCCGGGACAAGGCACGAGCCAGGTTGCAGGAATTGGTCACCGGCATCATTGCTAAACGGGCGCAAAAAGCCGAAAAAAGCGAGGATGCTTTTCAGATGCTGATCGATGCCAAATACGACGATGGCGCCGCGCTATCGGCGCATGAGATCACCGGCATGTTAATTGGCACCATTTTCGCCGGTCATCACACCACCGCCGGCACGGCCGCCTGGACCCTGCTAGAGCTGACGCGCCGGCCGGAAGTCATGCAAGCGGCGCTCACCGAACTGGACCAACTTTTTGGCTCCGATGGCGAAGTGACTTTCCAGTCATTACGCGAAATCCCGCTGCTGGAAAATATCATCAAAGAAGTGTTGCGCCTGCATCCGCCGCTGATTTTCCTGATCCGAAAAGTGATGCAGGATTTTCATTTTAAAGGCTACACGGTCAAAGCGGGGAAATACCTCTGCACGTCGCCTAGGGTCTCGCACCGCATCGCCGAGGTGTTCCCTGACCCGGAAAAATTTGATCCCGACCGTTACACCAGACAGCGCCAGGAAGACGCGCTACCCTTTAGCTGGATTGCCTTTGGCGGTGGCAAGCACAAATGCAGCGGCAACGCCTTCGCCCTGTTGCAGCTCAAAGCGATTTTTTGCATCCTGTTGCGCCGCTATACCTTCGAGCTGGTCGATGATAAGGACAGTTACCAGGACGATTTCACCCAAATGGTGGTGCAACCGGCTTCCCCCTGCCGGATCCGTTATGTCAAGCGCCAACCTACCCATGCACCAGTGCCCGCAGCGGTGGAAAGCCATCCCGTTCAAGCCGGCATGACAAAAGAAAGCACTTTCCATATAAATATCGACCGGGAATTGTGCCAAGGCCACGCCACTTGCATGGCTGAAGCGCCGGAGCTTTTTTATCTGGACGCAGCCGGCGGCCTGACCTTGTTGCAAGAAAACCCATCCCTAGCTTTGCTGGCCAAAGCCCGGCAAGCAGAAAAATATTGCCCGACCCAAGCCATCAAAATCAAACCCAACTAACGAGGACCCGGCATGGCCGCATATCCTAGAGCAGAACTTGAAGAAATGGTGCAGCGTTGGCTACAGGCGAACCGTGATGCCGAACAAGAAGGCGACTGGCCTAAATACTTGGGCGCCATGTACACCGACAATGCCGAGTACCGCTGGAATATCGGCCCTAACGAAGAATTTGTCGCCCGCAACCGCAAAGAAATAGAAGAATGGGCGTTAGGCGTGCAAATGCAGGGATTTGAACAATGGCGTTATCCCTACCACCGCATTTTAATCGACGAAAAACTGGGCGAAGTGATCGGCCTTTGGCGGCAGGTCTCGCCCGCGTTGCGCGAAGACGGAGAACATTATGAAGTCGCCGGGATTGGTGGCTCCTGGTTCCGTTATGGCGGCCATTATCAATGGGAATGGCAACGGGACTTTTTTGATTTGGGCAACGTGAAGGCTTTGTTTTTTGAATTGGCCGCCGACGGCAAACTGGATCCCGCCGTAAAACGGAAAATAGGCAAACTGGCCAGGGGCCAGCTGTTGCCCGGCCATCAGAGGTTGCGTCAGCCGCCGAGTTTGTTGAAAAAAATGAAAGGGTTAGCCGCCTTAATCAGGATTTCTTTGTGCGGTAAATAGCCATTCGGCTATCCGTATTTTCGCAACATTTGGTTCTTGTCGATCAAATTACTTATGGATTTTTAACTTATCCCATGCTGACCAACCAACCCAGTTGGAAAAATTGGCGCTTGCTCACCGACCAAGGACGTCAAGTTTGGGCGTACAAACCCAACTCGAATGCAATGGAGGCGCAGTTAGACCATGCAAACAATATTACCGCCGAAGAAATTTCCCAGCTCAAAGCAGATTTTCAGTTTGACAAATCCGGTAATCCAAACTCTGGTGACCAGGTTTTTCGGCACGCGGCCATCAACGCTAAGTATCACGATTTCAAAGGCCAAGTACCGCGCTCCGACAACCCTGGCCAGCAAAAAGTCATTGATGCGGTGATCAAAGGGATTCATTACTTCTCTTTTCTGCAAAGCGACGACGGTCATTGGCCGGGCGATTATGGCGGGCCATTATTCTTATTGCCCGGTTTGTTGATCGCATCCTACCTTTCCAACACGCCTTTGCCAAAGCCGCATCGGGAAATGATGAAGCTTTATCTGTGCAACCAGCAAAACCTGGACGGCGGCTGGGGCCTTCATATTGAAGGTGGCTCGACCATGCTGGGCACGGTTTTACAATACGTGTCGCTGCGTATCCTAGGGCTTGAAAAAGATCATGAACGTTTGGCCAAGGCTAGGGCATGGATTAAAAACAACGGCGGGGCCACCGGCATCCCCTCGTGGGGCAAATTTTACCTGGCCATCCTTAATTGTTACGACTGGGACGGGTGCAATAGCCTGTTCCCCGAAATGTGGCTATTCCCCAAATGGCTGCCGGTGCACCCGTGGCGTTACTGGTGCCACAGCCGCATGGTTTACTTGCCTATGGCCTATTGTTATGGACAACGGATTAAAGCACCGGAAAACGCTTTCATTGTGTCATTAAGGGAAGAAATTTATACCCAGGATTTCGGCTCCATCGACTGGCCAAAACAACGCAATGTCTTATGCGAAAAAGACGCCTACACGCAGCTGTCGCCGCTGTTGCGGTGGATGAACTTTTGCACCAACCATTATGAAAAAATAAGCTGCAACGGGCTGAGAAGAAAAGCCACCGACTATATTTTGGGGTACCTAGACGCTGAGGACCTGCAAACCAATTACATCAACATTGGCCCGGTCAATCAGGTGCTCAATTCAATCTGCATTTGGCATGCTTATGGGGCGGATTCAGAGCCTTTTAAGAAGCATGTGGCGCGCTGGTTTGATTATCTCTGGGTCGCCGAAGATGGCATGAAAATGAGCGGTTACAACGGCTCTCAGCTTTGGGATACGGCTTTTGCCACCCGCGCCATGCTGGAAAGCGGTTTGGGCAAACAATTTCCGGAAACCCTAGCCAAAAGCTATGCCTTCATCGATTATTCCCAAATAAAATCCGAACACCCGACCCATGCCCAGTATTTTCGGCATCCGATGATCGGCAGTTGGCCGTTTTCGACGGCGGAAAACGGTTGGCCGGTCGCCGATTGCACCGCCGAAGGCCTAAGCGCGGTTTTGGCCCTGCACCATTGCGGCTTGGTCAAACCGTCGCTTGATCAGGGACGGCTCCAACAAGCCGTTGATGTCATCCTGTCATATCAAAATCCTGATGGCGGCTGGGCGACTTATGAATTGACCCGCGCACCAAAATGGTTGGAAAAGCTTAATCCATCCGAGATTTTTGCGGATATAATGACCGACCGCTCTTGGACTGAGTGCACTGCCGCCTGTATGCTCGCATTGCTGGAATTCCAAGAAAGCCACCCGGCCTACAAAACCGGCGAAATCGGTAAGGCCATTGGGGCGGGCATCCGTTTTATTTTAGGCCAACAAAAACCTGACGGTTCTTGGTATGGCGGCTGGGCGGTCTGCTTTACCTACGCCACTTGGTTTGGCGTGGAAGCACTGGGAAAGGCGCGAGGCAGGGGTTATCACGGGGATGCCGTGCTATCGGCCCGGATCAAAAAAGCCTGTGGCTTCCTTATCGGCAAGCAAAAAGCCGATGGCGGTTGGGGGGAAAGCTTTGCATCCTGTTCTAAGCGGGTTTATACCGAAGCGGCGCAATCTCAAGTAGTTAACACCGCCTGGGCCTTATTGACGCTTATGGCGGCAGATTGTGAAGACCAAAAACCGATTGAGAGAGGCGTCCAATTGTTACTGGACAGACAAACCGATTTGGGTGATTGGCCGCAGGAAAACATTTCCGGGGTATTTAACTACAACTGCATGATAACTTACGCCAATTACAGAAATATTTTTCCGATCTGGGCATTGGGACGACACGTTAAGCAGTATGTCCAGGCATGATTGAACCCGCAACGCAATTCAAAGTTTTGGCCAAAAGTAGCTCAATATGAAATCAGAATTCGACATTTGCATTATAGGTGCCGGCATGGCAGGGGCGACGATTGCCGCCTACCTTGCCCCCAAAGGCATTAAAATGGCTCTAATCGATCAATGCTTTAAGGAAAAAAAGCGGATTGTGGGCGAATTATTGCAACCGGGGGCGGTTTTGTCGCTGGAACAAATGGGGCTTGGGCATTTACTAGATGGCTTTGACGCCCAGTCCGTTGAGGGCTACGCCCTGCTGAAAGGCCACGAACGATGTACGATCCCTTATCCTGGCCACTATAAAGGCATGGGCTTGCACAATGGCCGGTTTTTACAGCAAATTAGGGCTTCCGCACTGGAAAACGCATCTGTCACGCAGATCTATGGCAAGGCCTTAACACTCATTGAAAATGACCGGAACGAAATCATTGGCTTAAATTACCGAGATGCCGTCACTTCAAAGATAGGCTCAGTTTACGCACCATTGACCATCACCAGTGACGGCTTCTTTTCTAATTTTAGGGCACATCTAAGCAACAACCAAAAAACGGTGACCTCTTATTTCATCGGATTAATCTTAAAAGACTGCGCCATGCCGTTCCCAAAACACGGCCATGTGTTCTTATCGGGTCCAACCCCGTTTATTTGTTACTCCATTTCTACCCATGAAGTCCGGCTGTTAATTGATTTTCCAGGCGAGCAAATACCGAAACGGTTTTTACTACAGGAGCATTTAGACACCAATGTGACACCGTATATCCCAGCCTCCATGCTTGAGAGCTATCAAAAAGCCCTGCAAGAAGGTGAATTTAAGGTGATGCCCAACCATTATATGCCGGCCAAACCGATCATCCGTAAGGGGGCCGTGATGCTAGGTGATGCCTTGAACATGCGCCACCCGCTGACAGGGGGGGGGCTGACCGCCGTTTTCTCGGACATTCAAATTTTAAGCGGACACCTATTGTCCATGCCTGACTTTAGTGACACGGATTTAATCCATAAAAAAATTGAAGCTTATTATCGTGACAGACAAAGCGCTAATGCCAATCTGAATATCCTCGCCAATGCGCTTTATGCCGTCATGTCCAATAATTTGCTGAAAACGGCGGTATTCAAATACTTGCAGTGCGGCGGCCCTAACGCCCAGGAATCCATAGCCATTTTAGCCGGCTTGAACAGGAGTCATGTTTCTCTGTTGAAACAATTTTGTTTTTTAGCCATGTTTGGCGCCTGTAATTTGGTCCAACAGAACATCCTGAATTTGCCTAAGGCCATGAAGCTGCTAAAAGATGCCTTTGCGATTATTAAGCCGTTAACAAAAAATGAACTGTCCCAAATGGCTTTTCCTTATCGTTTCCTTAACAAAATAAAAACAGCGGCTTTTTTTGATGACCCTAAAAACTGCCAACGCCCTTAAGTTGAGGCGGCGGGTTGCCGATACCCCGTAGCGGCCACTCAGTTCCAAGCCGTTTTTAGCACCGCCACTTCATTTCGGCATAAAAATGGCCTTACCATACTGCGGTTAATATTTCCATGCCATAGCAAAAAATCTTATTAAATTAGTCAGTTAACCATCATCTGCTGAACCGTGCTGCCCACCAAATATAAATTTTAAATGCTTATTTTTCCAACGATGCTTAAAACATCCCACCTACTTGGTTTGGTTTCCGCCCATCACGGCGCTGGCTTGGATAGCGGATGGACGGCATAACACTGGTCACCGGCGCTACCGGCCACTTAGGCGCCAATTTAGTCCGTCAATTGCTCAAAGAGGGCGGGCAAGTGCGGGTGATGATGCGCGCCCACCGTGACAACGGCGCCTTGGACGGGCTCGATGTGGAACGGGTGTACGCCGACCTGCGTGACAGCGATGCGGTGGCGGCGGCCGTAAAGGGTGCCAGCCATATCTATCACTGTGCGGCTTTGGTTTCGACCCTAGCCGGGAATTCAGCCCACAAGCGTGAAATCTTCGACACCAACGTCCTCGGCACCCGGCATATCTTGGCCGCAGCGGAACGCCACAACATAGACAAACTGGTGGTATCAGGGTCACTGAGCGCCACCGGTTATGAGCCGGGTCGTTCCAGTCACGAAGACATGCCGTTTTATCCCTTCGACCGCCACCTGCCTTACGGATTTACTAAACACCTGACCGAACATGAATGCCTAAAAGCCCACGCCAATGGCCTTAACGTAGTCGTCGCCGCCTCCTGCGCCATTATCGGCCCGCACGACTATGTGCCTTCACGGATGGGCCGCGTACTGATTGATTTCGCCCACGGTGCTTTGCGGGCTTACATCCCCGGCGGCTTTGAGTTCGTGTCCAGCCAAGACATCGCCGCCGGCCATATTTTAGCCATGCGGCACGGACGCTCCGGACAAAAGTACATCTTCAGCACGGCTTATGCCAGCGTGGACGATTTGCTGGCATTGTTCCAACAAGTCACTGGCCGCCCGTTACCGTGGCTACGGCTTTCACCCCTGCTGATGGGGGCGCTGGCCGCAGTGGCCGATAAAACCTGGTACCAAGCATTTCCCAACCAGCCCCGGCGGTTTACGCCGGGCGCCGTACGCTTGCTACAGATGCGGCGTCAAGCCAGCCATGACAAGGCAAAAAAGGAACTCGGTTATCAGCCAACCCCATTGCTCCAGGCGGTGCAAGAAGCCTATGACGATTTCGTGGCTCGGGGCTTGATCGTTCCGGCCAAATAACCATGCCTATGCCCCTTAATCAAATATTGGTGCCACCCACATGAACGACAAAGAGACCCCATCGCCCCCGCCCAACTTTGCAGAGGCCAAGAATTCTAGGCAAAAAGCCCGCGCCGCAGGCATGGATCCAGACCGATGGTATGTGGTGGAATACGCCAGCGCGATAAAAAAAGGCCAAGTGAAGGAAGTGGTGTTCTGGCATCACGCCATAGCCCTGTACCGCGGCGAAGACGGCGGACTCGCCGCAGTAGAGAACCGTTGCCTGCACCGCCAACTCAAATTGACCCATGGCGTGGTGGATAAGTGCAATTTACGCTGCGCCTACCACGGCTGGTCTTTCAACAGGGACGGTTGGCTGGAGGATTACTCCCACGACAACTTTGGCAAACCGCTGATCAAAAGACAACTGCGGACCTATCCCGTGCAAGTCCGCTATGGCTTGATCTGGCTGTTCCCTGGCGACCCGGAGCGGGCCGGTGAGTACGCTATTCCAGAAATCCCCGAACTCATGGGCGATGACCCCTGGGCCAACTTTGTTTCGGATCTGACTTGGCGCACCCACCATTCCATGGTGATGGACAATATCTGCGATTTCACCCATGCTTTCTTGCACCGAAAATACCAGCCATTCATAGACGCAAAACTGACCCATCACGAAGCGGATGAAGACAGGGTCTACCTGACTTACGAAGCCTATATGGCGGGCGGCCGGATTTCCGGGATTTTCGTTGACCGCAACCGGGTCAACACCCGCGCTATAGAATTATGCTACCAATATCCCTACCAATGGACCAACACCGGCGATAGCATCAAAAATTGGTCGTTCCTGCTACCCATAGATAAACGCACCACCCGGGTTTTTTTCCTATTTTATTTCGATGCCCTAAAGATTCCGCTCATCGATATGAAAACCCCAAAATGGCTGACCCAACTGGTGCTGAATATCGCCAAGCCCTTGGTGTTCAAGCCCATATTGGCAGAAGACGGGGTCGCCCTGGAAGCGGAACAATTAGGCTACGAAGCCTATTGGGACGCCCCGCCCATAGAGCTCAACCCCGTGGTGCCCATGTTCCAACGCTTAACCGCCAGCAAATGGGAGAATTATTTGGCGCGTAACAAAGCACAATGTTTACCCAATTACGCAAATGGCTAGATAGCTCGCCCCCACCCAATGAAAATTTCACACCACGCCGCCAAAGCCGCGGAATGCTTTGCCAGACATCCTTGGCAAGTGTTGACCCTGGCCATACTGCTGTCGATTTTAGCCGGTTGGGCAACCGCACGTCTTCCGGTTCACACCTCCCGGCAGGCGCTGCTGCCGCAGGACACCGAGGTAGCCAAACGCTTTCACCGCTTCCTGAAAAACTTCGGGGCGGCCTCGGATTTGATCGTCGTCTTAGAAGGCGCCCCCCGTGACCAATTGGCTGCGTTCGCCGATGATCTGGCGGCCAAATTACAGGCTGAACCCGAAATCAGCCAGGCGACTTCCCAATTGGATAGCGCATTTTTTCTCCGTCATGCCTATCTATTATCGCCACCTGAGCTTCTGGATCAACTGGCAGGTATTAAAGACACCGCCCCATTAGGCAAAAATGGCCTGGCAGAAACTTTACAAAACATCTTGACCTGGAGCCAATCCCCCCCCTCATGGGGAAGCGGCGATGTTGACCTAAACACGGCCGCGACCGGCTTGGACTTGGCTACTTTTGTGCTGGCGGAATGGCGGCGCTGGCTGACGGCGGAAACCATGCCCACGACATTGAATTGGTCCGAACTGGCGGCCAAAAACGGCCAAAAAGGCATGGCCGACGGCTATTTCACGTCCCGCGATGGCCGTATGCTGTTTTTGTTTGTGCGTCCGAAAAACCCGTCCGGTAATTTTGATAGCATTGGCCCGTTTGTTGACAAAGTCAAACAGGTTACGGCCAAGTGGTCCGCGCAAATTAACGTTGACGGCCGCACGCCCCCTACGATAGGACTGACCGGCTTACCCGCCATCGAGTACGAGGAATACACCAACATTAGCCGGGATATTAAGCTGATCTCCTTTACCTCCGCCGGTTTGGTGCTCGGGTTAATCCTGCTGGTGGTTCGCAGTGTGCGTTGGGCGGCACTGATTTTTATCCCAATGGGCTTAGGCGTGTTAATGAGCTTAGGCCTGGCCTTGTTCACGGTCGGCCATTTAACCATCATTACCGCCGCCTTCATCGCCATCCTGTTCGGGCTGGGCGCCGACTACGGTATCTTTACTTCCTCACGCATAGCCGAAGAGCGGCGGGCTGGCCTACCTTTGGTGCAAGCCATCGGCGCCGGCATCGGCTCATCCTTCAGCGCGGTTTTAACAGCCGGAGGGGCGTCGCTGTTAATCTTTGGCACCTTAGCGACGCTTGATTTCCCAGGTTTTGCCGAATTAGGCGTGATAGCCGCCGTAGGAGTGCTGATGATCCTAATCAGCACCTGGGTGGTTCAACCTGCGCTTTATGCCTTATTCCCACCGAAACTTAAGGCTACCCCACCCGAAAACACCGTAACCATAGCCACTACGGCAACCAACAAATTTAACGGCGCGCTCCCCATTCCGGTCGCGGTGACCCTAGTTGTCCTCGCTATCAGTTTCGCCATCTTCGGCGCGGTGAAAGGCGCCGCCATCCCGTTTGATTACGATGTGCTATCAATGCTACCAAGCAACTCCCAAGCCGCCCATTACCAAGCACGCATGGTTTCCGAAAGCGACTACCAAGCGGAGGTGATTATTTTCACGGCCAAGGACATGGCCGAAGCCAGACGGATCACTGACGCGGCCAATAAGCTTAACAGTATCGCCCAAACCCAATCCTTAGCCGCGCTGTTCCCGGAAGATGCCCAACAACGGCTCCACAAAGCCGTTAACATCAGCCAATCGTTTGCCCGATCAGATTTCGCCAACCAAATCGATAGGCTAGACCAAGCCGGATTGTCGGCCAAAGCGTTCGGGCTGTTAAAAGCCTTGCCCGCAAGCACCGCTAACCTCATCGACGATGCCCAAGAACAGGCTTTTGCCGCCGGACACGCCCAGCTAGTGGAAAGTTTGGGCGCGGTACGGGAACAACTGCAAGACATCTCAGCGATACTGGCCAGTGATGCAAAGCAAGGAAGGCTACGCAGTGAAAGTTTCTTAAGGGTTTTGTTATCAGAAGCCAGGGCGGGTTTGGCCATCATCGACGGCTGGCGACATAACCCACCGCTTACGCCGGCACTATTGCCGTCCGCGCTGCGTGACCGCTTTTTTGCATCCGACGGCAGCATCGCCATTTATGCGTTCCCGGCAAAATCTGTGTACGACCCCAATAACTTGGATGAATTGGTCAAAGACGCCTACAGCGTTTCGCCCACCGCGACCGGTTTCCCCACCACCCACCAAGCGTTTGCCAAAATGGCGGTGGAAAGTTTTACTCGCGGCAACCTGCTCGCCTTAGGCTTGTGCCTGGTTTGGGTGATGCTGGCAACACGCAGTCCCAGTGGGTTTTTACTGGCCGCCCTGCCTTTGTTGATAGGCGGCGGCTGGATGTTGGGGCTGATTGCGTTGGCCGATATTCGCTACAATTATGCCAATATGGTGGCCCTGCCCCTAGTGATCGCCTTAGCGGTGGATTACGGCGTATGGTTCAGCTACCGTTGGCATGAACTAAGAAACCAATCCCCCCTACAAATATGCCAAACTGTCGGCCAGACCATTGGCCTAGCGGCGGGAACTTCGTTAGCAGGCTTAGGCGCGATTACCCTAGCCAGCTACCGGGGCATCTCCTCCTTAGGTGTTAGCATTACCATAGGCCTGCTGTGCTGCCTAGCCGCAACCCTGCTAGTCGCTCCGGCCATCGGCCAATTAATCACCCCAAAAAGGATTAAACATGCTTAAAAGGCTCTTAACCATCGCCGCCCTGTTGGCTTCCTGCCTAACTTTTGCCGCCAGCCAGCCAGAAATGATCGTGGTCTGCTATCCCGGCGGTTCGGTCAATGCCGCTGACGCCAATGCCGCGATGAGCTCCATGCTCAGGGTAGTCGAACGCATAGGCCACTGGCGGGAAAACAGCTTCGATAGCCTGTTCACCACCAAAACTGACGAGTGCCGGAAACAAATGGCCGAAAAAAACCCTAAATTCGCCATCACTTCCCTAGGGCTTTTTTTAGCATTGCGCGACCAAAACCGCCTTATCCCCTTGGCCCAACCGCAGCTAAAAGGCCGCACCAGCGAGATTTACCGGGTCATGGTGGAAAAAGGCCAGTTCCAGAACCTAGAGGAACTCAAAGGCAAGACCCTAGGCGGTACGGTATTAGAGGAACAAGCCTTTATCGCAAAAATCGTTTTTGCCGGGAACTTAGACCCGGCCAGCTTCTTTGTCTTGAAACCCTCGAACCAAGCGATCCGCACCTTACGGTCTTTGGCCAAAGGTGAATTGGATGCCGTGATGTTAAATCAACAACAATTCGACGGGCTTGCCTCGCTGCACCTGGAAAAACCGCTGGCGGTTGTCTTCACCTCCGAGGAAATTCCACTGCTGGGCGTAGTGGCCGACGCCGCAGCCACTACGGAAGCGGAACGGGGGCGTTTCACTAAAGCCCTAGCGGGTATGTGCGATGACCCGGAAGGCAAGAAATTGTGCGAACTGTTCGGCATCGATGCCTTTGCCGCGGCCGATAAGTCAGTATTTGAACCGTTCATCAAACGCTGGACCGAAGAGCGATAAGACTTTGAACCCATCACGGCTGCTTATTGCCTTTGCCTGTTTGGCATTCTTGGCCAGTTGCGCCCCACTTCAACCCGGGCCTGCGCCGGTATTGGCCTGCCCCAAACAAAGCCCGGCCGAGTTATCAGCCTACCAAAACGCACTTGGGCCGCTCAGCGATAGCGACACTTTGCTGTGTGCATTAGCCGTGCTGCGGCAGGCGCAGGATTCCCCGTTAAACCGCACCGCGCTAGGAAGTCGGCTTTATCTGCATCTGGCAGAGCGCGAAACAGACCCACGCCAACGCGAACACTATGCCGCCGCAGGCGTTAAATCCGCCGAAGCCGCCTTCGCCCTAGGCGCTAAGAATGACGGGGCGGTGCATTATTACCTGGCGGCTAACCTAGGGTTGCTGGTACGCGAACAGGTAACCCTGGCCGTGCAAAACCTCGGCCGATTAGCGCAGGAAATGAGGCTGGCGGTGGCCTTAAGCCCAGGCCTTGACGAAGGCGGCCCGCTTCGACTTTTGGGCGCCCTATACTTAAAGGCGCCCGCCTGGCCCGATGGCATGGGCGACCTTGACCAGGCCTTAGCCTTACTGGAAAGGGCCGCCAATGAATATCCTAGGCATCCCATCAACCACCTTTTCTATGCCCAAGCCCTCTGGTCCGAAGGCGATGAAACCCACCAAGCACAAGCAAGGACTGCATTTTCGCTAGGCCAAAAACTATTGGCGGAAGGGGATTGGGGGTACAGCAATGCGGCTTGGGCAAAGGAATTCGCCGTATTTGCCGAAGAAATGGGCATGGAAGAGGCACAATCGCATCTGGAACCACGATCGAGAGCTAACAGTAGGCGCTTCGTCTCATGCGCCTACTGTGGCTAGGTGATGTTGTGGGAGCGCCGCCGCCGGCGCGATGCGGGGGCGCAACCTAAGACTGCCGAGCGCTGTGCAAGGTCAGCCAGAGAACCGCGTAGCCGCTTTTAAAACACGCGCTTAGCAACGAAACCCGCAGGTTGAGCAAGATTTTGGCATCCCAAAAACTACCCTATTTCAAACGACGTGATGCCAAATAACCGGTCCATCGACAGGTCGGGCGGCGGGCCCGAGTACATCCTAGCCGTTTCAAACACCCGTTGCATACCCTGGCGGGTAGCCAGCCTGACCGCATGGCGGTTTGCCTCCGGCACATCCAGATAAATCGGTTCGGACGCTGACGCATGGGCTTTCAACGCCAAAAAAAGCGCTTCCGCCCCTTCTAGGCTGTCGGCATACAACGGCCCCATCTTGTAGCCAGCACGGCATTTTCGCAGCACCCCCATACCTGCCAGATGGCCATCTTGCAGGATGCCTAAAGCCACGCTTTCGGGCTGGCCAATCCACGTCTTAAGGAAGGCTTGCCGTCGTGCCGGAAAAAATGGCCGGTCATACGCGGCCACCCGCTCAAATGGCAATGACGTTAGGTTGACGATGCCAGCCATTATGGGAAGCATGCCGCCACCCTGGCATTGATAACGGCTGTTGCGGAATGCCAGTTGGAAACCAAGACGTTGGTAGTTGGCCTGTTGTTCCACCACGCCGTCCAAACCAATGTTGCAACCCGCCAAATAATCCATCGCCGCAGCCAAGATTTGTTTTCCGTAGCCTTGGCCGCGATAGCCTGGTTTGACGATATAAAAACCTAAAAAACCACACGCTTCATCATATTTGATGGCAGCTAAACTGGCGATGGGCGCGCCATCTAAACAGCCGAGCAGAAAGCCCTGCGGGTCGACCGGGTAATAACAGTCGGCATCATGCAAACCGGGATTCCAACCCTCATCGGCGGCCCCAGCAATGACATATTCAAGCTCCTGACGGGTCGCGGCTTTTATGTTGTAGTGTCGGGTCAACATGCTAAAGGGCCTGAAAAATAGGGTTACGGCTTAGCGTACCCAAGCGTTATAAAGTTGGTCTATTTTTGCCATTACCGCAGTGTACTCAGCCGATCCCGTTTCTGCATAATTCAAATTTTTGTACAAGCCCGTCAGGCGCATGAAAAAATCACGCGCCTCATCTTGATTGACAAACCGGTACTCCGCCTTGACCAGTTCCATAATTTTTTCAAAACTGGCCTGTTGCCGGCTAATGGGCACGGCGACGTCCACGTCATCGAAAGCATCTTGCTGCAGGTACACCATATCCAAAAATGTCGCCTGTTGGTAAACCACATAATCTGCCAAAGACACCCCTTCCTCGCCGGCCACCTGGATCATCTGGTAAATGCTATCGCCGCGTTTCAGCAAGGCTAACATGGACTTGACCCCGGCCATCCACCCTAAGCCAAGGTTTTCCTGATACCAATCTTGCAATTGTTCGCGGTAGCGCGACCAAGACAATAACGGGTCAACGGCCGGATAAAACCGTTTGTAGGCGCGGTCGGCGCTTAAACCGAGAAAAGTTTTCACGGTGCCTAATGTGGCCTGGGTCACCGGTTCTTCAAAATTGCCGCCCGCCGGCGATACGGTGCCGATCATGGTCAGGCCGCCTACCGACCCGTCAACGGTTTTGATGACCCCGGCGCGCTCATAAATGGTCTTGATGGCCGAATCCAGATAGGCAGGAAAAGCCTCCTCACCCGGAATTTCTTCCAAACGCCCCGAGGTTTCGCGCATGGCCTGAGCCCAGCGGGAAGTGGAATCGGCCAATAGCAGCACATTCAGCCCCATCTGGCGGTAATATTCGCCTAAAGTAATCCCGGTGTAAATGGACGCCTCGCGGGCGGCCACCGGCATCGACGACGTGTTGCAGATGATGATGGTGCGGTCCATCAGCGAGCCGCCAGTCCTAGGGTCGGTCAGTCGTGGAAATTCGGTGATGGTTTCCACAATCTCCCCGGCCCGCTCGCCACAGGCCACGACGATGACAATATCGACATCCGAGTTTCTGGAAATCAAGTTTTGCAAAACCGTCTTGCCTGCGCCAAACGGCCCTGGGATACAGGCCGTGCCCCCCTTGGCAATCGGAAAAAACGTGTCAATCAGCCGTAACTGGGTCATCAACGGGGTATCGGGATAGCAGCGCGTGGCAAGACCGTTTTTCAGCAGTTGCGAGGGCAACACACGGCGCACTGGCCAACGCCGCATTAAGGTCAGGTCTTGTTCGGAACCATTTTCCAAACGGACTCTGGCGACGGCCTCATTCACGTTGACGGCGCCTGCTTGTATCCAGGTCACTTCGGCCAAACCCGCCCAATCAAAAGGCACCATGATTTTATGGGTAAAGCCCCGCTCCTGAACCGTCCCTATCGTAGCGCCTGCCGGTAATTTGTCACCGGTCCGGACTTTAGGCGAGAACGGCCATAAAAAATGGTTATCCAACGCGGGATAATCCACCCCCCTAGGCAAAAAATAACCATGTTTCAAGGCCAAGATGTCGAGCGGGTTTTGCAGCCCGTCATAGACTTGCCCCAGCAGGCCCGGCCCTAATTCCACCGACAGCATTTCGCCGCTTTGCACCACCGGGTCGCCTATTGATATCCCTTGCGTGCTTTCAAACACCTGGGCATCGGCGGTCTGGTTGTTGATCCTTAAAATTTCAGCCTTTAACCGTTCTTGATAATCCGTACTCCTGCGTCTAGGTAAAATATAGATGACTTCATTTTGGATCATCGGGACTTTACTGCCGCCCAGCGTCTCTATTGAGACGACATCATCTTGGACGGCGATAACACGCGCGGTCGGGAGTATGTCCATGGTTTGTCCGGTATCTCTGTGTGGGTTTTTACAGGGTTTGGGGGTTAAGCAAAACCGGCTTCGGCATCACTATAAAGTAAATTCCGCCACGGCTTTTTCAATTAAGCTATCAAAGCGTTTTACGGCCGTTTCCGCATGGTAGATGACCCATCGGTTGGTGAGGTCCCAGCGCAAGGCATAAATCACCACCGCCGGAAAATCAAAGTAATGCTGGCCACTGACTCTAGCATAATGTTGCCAGACGATGCCAAGCTGCAATTTTTCCAGGGCATAGGTTTGGTTTGTCGCCAACAAATGGTTGGCCTGCACTAGCCAAGGTATTCTCAGTCCCAAACCAAAATCCGGCTTTTGCCAGTTCATTTGAATATAACCCAACCCTGATCCGATACCGACAAAAGGGTTCTTAGCGCTAGGGGAAAAACCCGCATGCCGTTTCCGAAGCGCAACCACTAGGGTACGCAGAGCTAACCGCCAGATAATCAAATCCCTTAGAAAAGGGTCATTGATAGCGGAGATGGCTTGCTGACTTTTATCTACAATAAATTCATCACTGACACCGGCCACCTGCGACCAACGCAGCAATTCTTCAATACGCATTAAATCCATCGCATCCTTGCCATCCAGTTGGCTTAAGTGCTTATCCAAACGGACCCGAGACAAAGGAGTTTGGCTGATGGAAAACAAATCGGTCGGATGCACCGGCAAGCTGGCCATCAGCATGGCATAGCGATACCCCCTTGCGATCACCTGACCGTCCCCTCTAGTAAGGCCCGGAAGCGGGGTTGCAGATGGCTTAGCAACAACGTCCCGACTGCTTCGTCACTAAAGTCTATAACCACATCATCGCCTTTCAATTTAATCGACAAACCGCTATCTAACTGTTTAGACACCTTAAAAGTGACCCCGTCTTGCAGCATCCCGGCGGTCACTTCGGCAACGAAACGGCTTAAACAGCCTTCTTGCAATTGTTCGGGGTTTTTATGCAAATCATCTTTATCAAACAAATCTTCAGGCAATTCGACCCGTATCTGCTTTTGCTGCGCTAGGCCCGATTTCTCCTTGACCTTACCTGCCAAAACCAAGATCAGTTTTTCTAGGAACTTTTTTTCGGACATGCGTTTTTTGATCATTTGCATGATTTCATTTCTAAACCGACCCAGCAAAAAATCCCGCAAGTGGATAAAGCTGTCCCTAGCGGCCAGTTTTAACGCATCTTCTCCGGCGGACTTAAGGGCTTCCGCCTCGGCCTTGGCCTTGTTAATAAGCAACTGGGCTTCGAGGTTGGCTTCCTCAATAATCCATTCGGCCCGTTTTTGGGCATCGGCGACAATTTTTTCCGCTTTTTCTTGCCCGGCGGCAATGCCTTCCTGTTGCAATTTTGCAATCAGGGCGTCGACTCCTGACGAAGCCATTTGTGGGCTTTGATTTTTCATGGTTGCGGCCGCTAGCTACGGTTAGATTTCGGGGATACCGCCACTGGCTACCAGCGCGAAAATAAAGACGAACACGGCAAAGCCCTCGACAAAAGCGGCCGGAACCACGGACAAGCCAAAAATTTCAGGCTTAGCCTTGGCTGCGAGGATGGCGCTGGCGCAGCACTGGCCCTGATAAATGGCCGTCAACATCAAGGCCACCCCGGACAACACGCCAATACCAAAAATGCCTGGCGCCACTTCAGGCGTCATCGGTCGGGTCAAGGTGAACATGACCACAATACCGTAAATCGCCATCGACGACGGCATGGCGGAAACGCCGATATATCGGCCATAGCCGCCTTCGGTATCGAGCATCGCGCCGATCGCCGCTTGCCCCGCAATGGCGCAGCCTAAGGCGCTGCCGATGGCGCCTAAGACCATTGGCGCATAGAGACCAACCCAACCCATCAACATCATCATGTCATTCATGATTCCGCTCCTTTTTTGGCAAATGCTTTAAATGGATAGCCCTCATCTGAAACGCTCCAATGGTAAAATTCGATAAAATTAAGCCGTAAGCCATGCACCACGCCGCTCATCAAACAGAGCACGATATTCAGGGCATGGCCCATCAGAAAAATAACCAAGGCAAACAACACCCCTACCCCTGGCACAGCCTGGTAAGCCTGCATGGCCAATTGGTTGAAGGTCAAGGCTAAGGACGCCCCGGCCACGCCCAGGGCGAACAAGCGCAAGTAGCTTAAGACATTGCCGAACAGGTTGGTGATCTCGGCGAGTTTTTTTAACCCCTCCAGCAACCGCCACAGCCAATCTACCGGCCGGTGCAACGGCTGTGCGCCACTGCACAGCAACACCAATAGGCCACCTGCGGCCATCACGCCATAAGCCGGTTTTTCCAGCGGCGTTGACGGCATCGAGATGGCCACATACCCCGAGCATACCAGCAACAGCCAGCCAATGTCCGACCAGGCCTGTACACTATATCTGCGTTGATAAGCCCTAATGGCATTGGCCAAAGCCAGATGGCCGACGCCGACAATGACCGATATGTGCATCATCAAGTCAAAATTATTCATATCAAGGATACGGATTTGCGCCAAAACGCCATCCCCTGGCTTTGGTGTGTAACCAAAATAGCTCCCGGCCAACACCCCCCAAACGAGGGTAAAAAACACCACTATCAAGGTCAAGGCACGCAACC
>DBNZ01000199.1:4608-7923 GCA_002299495.1 Methylococcaceae bacterium UBA659 | reverse complement strand
GAAACGATCATGGCAAAAAACAGCGCAAATGAAAAAAACACCACCGGCGACGGGTCCCAATCGAAATAATGGGGCGTTTGATAAAAATTGATCAAATCTTGGCCACCTGACAAGGGCTGCGGGTTTTCCAGCAAGGTAGGCGGGGAGTCTTCAGGCCGGGCGTCGGCGCTGAGCAGGGCCAAATTTTTTGACTCGGCAAATTGCCGGATGACCGGCAAGTCCGATGCCGCCAGCCAGGCCTGCAAGACAAACACCCCACCCCTGTCCTGGCACAAGGCATGGGCGTTTTTTAAATCCGCTGCATCGTGAGCCTGGTTGAGATTGGCGGCCAGCAAACCCATCCAGCGGGTCAAGGATTCTCGTCCCGCTTGCAAATCTTCCAGGGCCAGGTTGGTGTCGTTCAATTCTTTTTTTAATTGTGCCAACGAGATGGCGCCGGTATGGGTGCGGGCGACCGGCATTTCCGAGGCGGTCGGTTCTTGCTCGGAAATCACCACCACATAATCAAACAGGTTGTCCTTATAAACCACTTGCCAGACAAAGCCAGCTGCTGACAGTTTGTTCATGGATTGTTTTGGCACCCGGTAAAACCAAAATCTAAGCCCTCTTAAGTTATCCTCTGGTAACGAAAAATCACCCCAAGGCTCTACTTCTTTAATGCGTTTCCCTAACGCATCGCGGCTATCCGAGAGCCGCCTGATTTGTTGCTTTAATGCTAAAACGTCACGCACCAAGCGCTCCATGTCGAAATCATCGGACTCGGCCATTTGATGCCGTTTATGCGGGCATTGCGCCAAATATTTCAGCGCCTGCATGGCCCGATGCGCCAATTTTGACTGCTCAAACCCTGGTTCAGCCTGGTTAACACCGTGGCCACCAGAAATTAAATGCAGCAAACCCAACTGTTGCAGCCCAGCCAAGGTGGCTGATTTTTCGCCCGACAACCCACATAAGGTAATTTTTTTTAGTTTGACTATAGCCATTAGACGATTCTATCCATCCGCTTTTGCTTGGTAAGTTTGGCCCTGACCACCCCGGCGCGCTCGCTATCCGACAAAAATATCCTGATTTTTTTGATATTTTGTTTGGCTCTTGGAATCAATATCTTGTCAAAAAAATTCACCCTCTGGGTCACTTTCTTGACGGCGGTCCGTAAAATTTCTAGTCGATGTTGATTGATCTTGAGCATCAACTTAAGCTCGATCATTTCTTTCATGACGATGACGACCGTATCGACCCAGTGCGGTTTGGCAAAAAAAGAATACGGTGTTTCTAAAATATCCACTCCAATCAGCACCGGGACATGGACGCCGACAATATTTTCATCGCCTATGGACACCTCGCCCACAGTGACCAAACCGTCCAAATCAATCCGATTATCCGCCAACATCGGCAACTGCTCGCGGATCAGGCAATGGATCGCCTCAATTTGACTTTCCGTCTGCTTAACCCTGGCCGCGGCTTTATAAGTTTCGGCGATCAACTGCTGGCGTTTAAGCTCTAACGACGGCAAAAATTGCTGGTAGCGTTTTAGCAGGGCGGATTCCTTATGCAGAGCCGCCTTACTGAAGGTTTGTTTGGCCATGGTCGCGTTGCGGAAAATAGGTGTCAATCAGGGACTGTTTCATCATTAATTGCTGCTCGGTGAAACACTCCGCCAGGGTTTGCCAACTTAAATCCAAGGCTGCTTCAAGCGGAATGGAGACATTGATGTCCATGAACCGATCACGGAACAGTTTGCCGAATTTCAGCAATTGCTCGTCATAAGCCGACAGCTCAAACGCCATGGCCAGCTTTTGTTCGGCATCATGGGCGCCGGCATAAAAGCGGATCATCGTGTTCATGATCTGGGCGTGGTCTTCGCGGGTGACTTTGCCGATCACATGCTGCTTTAACCTGGACAGCGAACCGAACGGGTCCAGCATACCGCCGTGCAAATAAAGCTGGCCTTCGGTGATGTAGCCGGTATTGTCCGGCACCGGATGGGTGACATCATCGCCGGGCATGGTGGTCACCGCCAAAATCGTCACGGAACCCGCGCCTTTGTAATCGCAAGCTTTTTCATACCGGCGCGCCAACTGCGAATACAAGTCCCCGGTGTAACCCCGGTTCGACGGCACATGCTCCATGGACACGGCGACTTCTTTTAAGGCATCGGCATAGGCGGTCATGTCGGTCATCAACACCAACACCCGTTTGCCCTCATCCACGGCAAACCGCTCGGCCACCGCCAGGGCCATATCCGGCGCCACCAAGCGTTCAACAATCGGATCCGAGGCCATATTGCAGTACATCACGGTACGGGCAAACACTCCGGCTTGTTCAAATTGGCTGCGGAAGTAATGGAAATCATCAAAAATAAGCCCCAAACCGGCAAAAACCACAATATCGGCGTCGGCCTGTATGCCGATACGCGCCAAAAACGGGTTGAACGGCTCGCCGGCCACCGAAAAAATGGGGATTTTTTGGCTTTCGACCAGGCAATTGAATACGTCGATCATCGGCACATTGGTGCGGATCATCTTCGACGCCAACACCCGTTGCATAGGGTTTGCAGAAGGCCCGCCGATGTTAACCTTAGCGTCGTATTCCAGCGTGGAACCGCCATCGATCGCCGCACCGGCGCCATTGAAAATACGCCCTAAAATATTGGCCGAATAAGTGGCCTGCATCGGGTACCCTAAAAACCGCACCGAAGCCTTCGATGAGATACCGCGTGTACCCGCAAACACTTGCAGCTCAACCCGAGCGCCGATAATCTTGGCCACCTGCGCCAAGGAATCGACGCCATCCGCGTCTTCAATCATCGCCAAATCGCCAAAACAGATATTGACGGATTGCCGCTCCCCAAAGCCTGCAACATTGACAGTTACCCTATTGCCGACAATGGCCATAATGTTGTGATGCTTGACCATGCGTTCGATCACGGTTGACTCCGAAAAACAAGATGACGTTTGATATGCCTATATGAAGCGCCCTACACCCATCGGCTATCGATTATAAGTCAGAAAAAAAAGGCAAATATTAAGCTTATATGACAAAACATAGGTTCACTCGATAATAGACATCCACTTCCCTAAGTGCCTGTTTTAAAAGCCGCCACTTTTATAGTTGCAGGATACTTGAGGGTTAGCCTTTCTGGAGCCTGGAAAGGAGCGTAGCACCAAAACCTTAACACCCTACGCCATTCCCCCGAGATATTGAGATTCGCACCAGCCCTTAATTTCAAGTCCAAACGACCCGCCCCTATGAAACTAAATAGTTGTTGTATAATGAGCCCTTACCCAGCAAAGGACAGACCATGCCGATCAATTC
>DBNZ01000199.1:3964-4214 GCA_002299495.1 Methylococcaceae bacterium UBA659 | reverse complement strand
TGGAAATTCATAAAAAAAGCCCGCGCGATTTTGTCACCGCCGCCGACCTTGAGGTGGAGGAATTTCTAAAAAAACAGCTCACCGCGCACTGTCCAGAATACGGTTTCTGGGGCGAGGAAAGCGGCCAAACCGAGAACCAGCACTCGCGTTGGATTGTGGACCCGATTGATGGCACCCACTCGTTTGCCAAAGGGCAATATTTTTGGGCGATCAGCGTGGCCTTGGAGATTGAAGGCCAACTCAGTTTAGG
>DBNZ01000199.1:2386-3587 GCA_002299495.1 Methylococcaceae bacterium UBA659 | reverse complement strand
GGGGCGTTTAAAAACGGCCAACGAATAATGGTATCCCCTGAAACCAGCCTGGAAAACTCCATGATAGCGACCGGCTTCGCCTGTTTAAGGCAGTATCTGCCCGATAACAATTTGGGGCGTTTTGCCCGTATCGCCCAAAAAACCTCGGGGCAACGCCGTTTTGGCTCGGCCGCGTTGGATTTATGTTTGGTGGCCGATGGCCAAGTCGATGCCTTTTGGGAGCAGGAACTCAACCTGTACGATGTCGCCGCAGGAGCGTTGATCGTGCAAGAGGCCGGCGGCACGGTGACTGATTTCTTGGGCAACCCCGGAGTTTTCCCAAAGCAAATCCTGGCGACAAACGGCAAGCTGTTAGACCCGCTATTGCCCTTGATGTAACCCGCTATGTTATTGGGACGAAAGCGATGAAGGCGATGGCTTTATACAGCATAAAGGGCGGGGTAGGGAAAACCGCCAGCGCCGTTAATCTGGCCTATATCGCCGCTGAATCGGGATTGCGTACCTTGGTCTGGGATTTGGACCCACAAGGGGCTAGCAGCTTCTACTTCCGCATCAAACCCAAGATCAAAGGGGGCGGAAAGGATTTAATCAAGGGCAAACATGAACTTGACGGCCTGATAAAAGGCACCGATTTTGACCGCTTGGATTTATTGCCGGCCGATTTTTCCTACCGCAATTTTGATTTATTGCTGGATGACCAAAAAAAGCCAGGCAAGCACTTAAAAAAACGCATCAAGCCGTTGTCGGAACATTACGATTTGATATTTCTCGATTGTCCGCCCAACATTTCCTTGCTCTCGGAAGCGGTTTTTTTCGCCGCCGACATCCTGTTGTCGCCGATTATCCCGACCACGTTATCGCTGCGTACCTTGACACAATTGACCAAATTTATCAGTGGCCATGACGGCCTGGATCAATTGGTGCTGCTGCCATTTTTCTCCATGGTTGACCGCCGAAAAAAAATGCACCGTGACATCATGCAAGAATTGAGCGAAAGCCATACCGAATTTTTAGACACAGCAATCCCTTACGCCAGCGATATTGAGCGTATGGGGTTAGAACGGATGCCATTACCCGCCTATAGCAAAAAAAGCCCATCGACCGTGGCGTATCAAAAACTATGGCGGGAAATATCTTCCCATCTTTAAGGAAACTTAAGAACCGCTAGATTGCACCCTTACCCTAAACAGCGCTGGGCACA
>DBNZ01000199.1:0-1992 GCA_002299495.1 Methylococcaceae bacterium UBA659 | reverse complement strand
TTTAAAAACCCTAAGCCAAGAAAACTTTCAATGGACTGCAATACCCTCTTTAATGTCCAGGTTAAGCGTACCCACGAATACCCGCAGCAAACCCCGAACGTCCTCCATGTCATCCCTTTATACGACCGCATCAACCAAGGCGATGGCGCAAACCTTGCCCCCGATGCGTGTTGATTAGCGGCCAAGACCATCATCAGCTGAAAAATCCTCATGACCCTAGCTGACCTTGGCCGATTTCCGCAGTTATGTGGACGCCCAAAAACGGGTCGCAGGTGATGGCGCGAAAGATAACATTTTAGGGTTAGGCCGAATCATCGGTCTCCACCCATCGTGCCCGCCCCGAAGCCAATTGCTCCTTTTTCCAAAACGGCGCCGTGGATTTCAATTCCTCCATGATATGGCGGCATGCGTCGAAAGCATCGCCCCGATGCGCCGCCCATACCGCCACCAGCACAATCGTTTCATCGGGCAAAATAGCGCCGACCCTATGGATCAGCAATTGCCCCAACACGTCCCATTGCCGGTTGGCCTCGCCGATGATCTTGTCCAGTTGCCTTTCGGTCATGCCGGGATAATATTCCAAGCACAAGCCTGTCACCGGGTCGCCCTGGTTAAAATCCCGCATGGTGCCGACAAAGGCGCTGGTGGCGCCGTATTTCCCCGCCAACGACAAACTTTCTTGATGCCGCTGCAATTCTTGCCACGGATTGAATGCGGCGTGGGCAATTCTTACCGTCATAACAACCCTCCCGTCACCTGAGGAAAAAAAGCCAGTTCATCGCCGTCCTCAAGAACCGTATCAAGGCTTGCATAATCCATATTGACCGCCACCAACACATTGACGGGCAACGGCCGCCCTGCGTTAAACCTATCCCAAATTGCCCGTGGCGTAAGGCCTACGGCATAGTCCAACCCATCCCCATCACGCCCCAAGCTTTCTTTAAGGCTGGCAAAATAACAGACCTTGATTGACATAACTGTTCCCATCCTGAATGGATCGCCCGATAATAAGGCGAATTTTTCAAATTGAATTAAACAAATGAGCGAACTCACCCATTTCAACGAATCCGGCGCCGCGCACATGGTGGATGTCAGCCAAAAAGCGGCCACGGCACGGCTGGCTATCTCCGAAGGCAGCATTACCATGCAGCCAAAAACCTTTCAATTGATCGCCGCAGGCGGCCACGCCAAAGGCGACGTTTTGGGAATAGCGAGAATAGCCGGCATTATGGCCGCCAAAAAAACGGCCGATTTGATCCCGCTGTGCCATCCCTTGCCCATCAGCCATGTTAGCGTGGACTTTAACCTAGACGCCCAACAAAACCGGATCCAATGCCAAGTGACGGTCAAGACGACCGGCCAGACCGGTGTGGAAATGGAAGCGTTGACCGCAACCCAAATCGCCTTGCTGACCATCTACGACATGTGCAAGGCGGTGGACCTAGGGATGGTGATCGAAGCGGTGCGGTTGCTGGAAAAATCAGGCGGGAAATCAGGGCATTGGCGTCGTTAGGCCGCCAGACTGGGCGGCGGCCATTAGGGTTTAGCAGAAATGGTCACGAATCTCGGCTGCGTCCAGCCCAACCAAATTCTTATCAAGACTCTTACTGATCAACCGCGCCGACTGCTCGGTTAAATGGCCGCGCAACAAACCAAGAAATTTGGGCGCACTGGCCAATAGCACCTCGTCAAGCTCACCCGCGCATCGGGCATGGTCAATTTTGTCGGCTATTTGCTTCGCAAAAGCATCCACCGCCGCTTCTTTAGGAGACATCCCGGGTTCAAGCGCATGCTTTCCGCCTTCAACGCCGACCGTCCGGCCAGGTAAATCCGAAGTCAGTTCAGACTCATGTACTTTTGCCGATGGGTTTAATAAAACTTCCTGTTCCGCCAATGGCTCGTGCTTTGACACTAATGAGAATGTCCTGGCACGACTGCCTTCAGCGACAATTATCCGTGTTTTGCTCATTGCTGGCTCCTCGCCTAAAAATA
>DBNZ01000036.1:6574-11940 GCA_002299495.1 Methylococcaceae bacterium UBA659 | reverse complement strand
CGTCGCAGCAGATGCGCCTTTCGACCCGCTCAAGGCGAACGGACGTTAACACGGAATAAGGCCGGATCAATCGCTAGGCATTCGCACACGTCGTCCACCCACATTTACCGCAGGAGAAAACCAGTAATGACACAGCACAGCACAGCACAGCACGAATCGTGCTCGATTCCTTGTAATCTTTGTGGCAGCACGGAGGTTTCAGTGCTCGCAAACCGCAGTCGCAGCGGAGAACCGCTCAGAACCGTAATCTGCACAAGATGCGGACTGGTGTGGTCTGACCCACTACCACACAACCCGCGTGATTTTTATGAGGACGACTATCGCGTCAGCTACAAAGGCACTTATGCCCCGAAGCCAAAGCACATATTGCGCGCCGGGAATGTCGCTTTATCTCGCCATCGAAAAATCGAACGATTGCTGTCAAAACCGCGGACTATTCTTGACATCGGATCGGGTGGAGGCGAATTCTCTTATTTGCTCCAAACCCTAGGGCATGATGTGAAAGGAATTGAACCTAATAAGGGCTATGCCGAATATTCAATTCGTGAATATGGGCTTAACGTTCAGGTCGGTTTTGTCCAAGATGTCATGCTGCAAGCAGAGAGTTTTGATCTCATCACTATCTGGCACGTCTTAGAACACACGGAAAACCCTTTCGAGGTTCTGGTAAAACTACATACCCTGCTGAAACCACAAGGCATTCTAGTTATAGAAGTCCCAAATATTGAGGCGACCTGTCAGTCCCCGAAGAGCACCTTCCACGCCGCCCATATATTCAATTTTAATATTGCCACACTCCAAAAACTTACCGAGAAAGCCGGTTTTGCTAAGATGACTCATAATGTTTCCGCTGATGGCGGAAACATTACGCTCTTTGTCCAAAATGAACCAGAGCGCGGCAACGACAGGCATACGCTTACTATCCCCGGCAATTCGGAGCGAATTGCCAATATTGTCGGTGCCCACACACCTTGGAAACATTACCTGACAGCCCACCCGTACACCCGATTGCTGCGCCGTATCCGTCAGTCTTGCTTGGAAAAACGCGGGATCGCAAATTTTACCGGCGGCAAACGGTTGCTTGACCAACTCTATTCGTAACAGCCAACAATACCCGCGTAACAGGTTAACCTCTTGAGCTTGAAGTGCCGTAGCGGTGAATCCGCATCTGTGATACGGCTAAGGTGGCCCTGGCTTTATATCAAACGCCACGCATACCCGCTCTTGGTCGGAATAAAATGGCAGGGTGCGGTGAAATAACGAGGATGGGAACAGCACCAAATCGCCGACCGCTTGGTCGACTATTTGGCTAGGGAAGCCATCATGCAGACGCGGGTAATCGTCGCCGTCGGTACCGTATTCAAAACTGCCTTCATGGCCGCTTTGTTTGTCCGGCAATTGCAGGTAGACACAACCGGAAATCCAGCCTTCCTCGTGGATATGCGAGGTCAAATAGCCGCCTTGTTTCATCCGCAAGTACCATGAGCTGGCGAACTCCAGTTGTTTGGGGAATAAACGGATAATTTCGTCATCGCTGCCGGCAAAATGCTGTTGGTAGGCTTTGACCTTAGCGCGGATCAACGCCGCCAGCTTTTGGAAAGACGGCTCGGGGCGTTGCAATAAATTGCCCGCCGATTGGATGCCGTAATACAGCCGCCCTTGTTTGCGTTCGGCAATCGCCAAGTTTTTAATGCCGTCTAACAATTCCCGCAACCACGGGCTGTCCGGCCCGGCCAGTTCGTCTATGCGGGTATGCAGGACATAATCCATCGGCGATTTGCAGAAGTTGTAGGGATTGTCTTGCCGGAAATTGATGGCGTAATGGGTAGCGAGCGTCCCTAGCAAAATGGAATTGTGCTGTTTTTGCGTGATCAATGAGTCAAACTGCCGCTTGAAGGCATCAAACTGCTGGGTTTTGTACAGGCATTGCAGCGCCCGCTCGTTGGCGTCGGCAAAATCCGAGGCCTTAAAAAACGGCACCGCCTGTTCCAACTGGCCTGCCATGCAATAAAACTCGCCCAAGTTGTAATTGGCGCGGCCATGTCCGGGGCTGGCGACCAACGCTTGCCGGTAATAGCGCACCGCCTCGTCCATCCCGCCTTGGTCGCGCCAGGTCTCGCCCAAATCGTTCCAGGCATCGGCGAACTGCGGATCCAACCGGACAGCCTCAAGGAAAGCTTGGATGGCCTCTTGATGATGGCCTTGGCCATACAAGACCGTCCCTAAATTGAAATGGCCTTGGGCATCGGGATGCAGCGCTAAGGCCTTGCGGTAGCAGTGTCCGGCGGCTGCCCATTCGCCGCGTTCCTGCAATACCGTACCCCAATTCGCCCAAGCTTGAAAAAACCGGGGCTGCTGCGCCACCGCCTGTTGGTAATGCGCGGCGGCCTGCGGCAATTGTCCTTGTTGCTGTAACAACGCACCCAAATTGAAATGCGCCACGGTCAATTCGGGTTTGAGCTGCAACGCCTTGCGGTAACTGGCCATCGCCGCCTTACTGTCGTTAAGCTGGGTCAAAATAATGGCCAGATTGCAATGGATTTCGGCACTGCGCGGGTCTAAAGCCAGTATGTTCCGAAAACTGGCCGCCGCCGCGGCCAATTTGCCCTGCCCTTGCTGGCATAAACCCAGCAGATGGTACAAGGCGATGGTTTTGGGATAGCGGCTCAACAAGGCCTGTGCTTGAATTTCCGCCAACCGCAACTGGCCGGCTTGATAGAGCTGATGAATGGCGTTGATATCGGCAGGGGCGGGTGACCTGACGGTCTTTGTTGGTGTTTTCATGGGCTACTTGTTTGATTATCAGGGCTATTCCCGCCATCGGACCCAGCGCCGCTAAAACAACTGCAACGCAAACATAATGGCGTCTTCACGGCCATTTTCGGCCGGGTAGTAATCTTTGCGGATACCGATTTCATTAAAACCCATGTCTTCATAAAGGGCAATGGCGGTGGCGTTAGAAGGCCGCACTTCCAGAAACACGGTTTCCGCCCGCCCACGGGCGGTAGCGATGATATGTTGCAGCATCCTGCGGCCTATGCCTTGGCCTTGCTGGGCGGGGGCCACCGAAATGTTCAAAATATGGGCTTCGCCGACGGCGATGGACACCAAACCATAGGCCAAGATATCGCCCATTTCTTCGCAAATCCAACAGCCATAACCCGCATGGAAACAATCGGTGAACACATCCTCCGTCCATGGGAACGGATAATTCTGTTTTTCAATCTCCAAAACATCGGCTAGGTCGTTATGGGTCATGTGCCTGAACAACCATAAATCCTGCCGCTGCACCGAACCCGGGAATACTTTGGCGTAAAATTCCCGGTCGGCATCGTAAGTGACGAAGCGTTTGATTTTGTTCAGCAATCCGCGCATGGGTTTCATTCTCCAATGGTCTGCATGGCCAGTTGCAAGTCTTGCCAAGCCTTGTGTTTTTCCAACAGCGACCGCAATAAATAAGCGGGATGATAAACCACGACAACCGGCCTGTTGTCATAAAAATGCACCTTGCCCCTTAAGCTGGACAACGGCGCATCGGTGGCCAACAATGTTTGCGCGGCAATGCGGCCCATGGAAAGAATTATTTTCGGTTGGATGAAGGCAATCTGCCGCCGCAAATAACCGTTGCAGCGGGCGATTTCATCGGGATGCGGGTCACGGTTATTAGGGGGGCGGCATTTGACGATGTTGGTGATGAATACGTCTTCCCGGGCCATTCCTAGGGCGCGGATCATCTCCGTCAGCAACAAACCGGCCTTGCCCACGAACGGCTTGCCCTGCTGGTCTTCATGCTGGCCCGGTCCCTCACCGATGAACAACCAATCCGCCTGCGGGTTGCCGGCACCAAACACGGTTTGGGTACGGGTTTCGCACAATGGGCATAACCGGCAAACGCCGACTTCGGCTTGAAGTTTTTCCCAAGTATCTTCTTCTGGATGGTCGGCAATGGGTGAAAAAGCTACGTCAAGCAAGGCTTCCTGTGCAGCTGGCGGTGCTTCAACCTGGTCTTCTTGGATTTGGCTTTTTTGCACATTGGCCCTAGGTATCCAAACATCAATGCCCATAGCTTGGAGATATTGTTTACGGAGTGCATCATCCATGAATTGCCGCCATAACTGTCACCATTATTTGAATTTCGGAACCCGTACTTTTAAACGAGCCACATTTTTCTTAAGGATACTTTTTGTTTTGCTAGCCGCATAGCCGCTGGATTGCTTCTTATTTCTTCCAGAACACCCGCATTGCGTAAAGGCGTAACGCCCTCATCGTAGACGTTTCTATCTTCCGAAGATAACGCCTTATAAATGTTCTCAGGAGAAATTTCCCTGCCATTCATCCCTAATAAAACGATTTTTTTCTGATTTGGCGTTAGCTTATAAGCATCAAACAAAGACGGCCACTGTTGCTATTGTTCAGTAAAAACTGTTTTATGGTACATAAGTGACACTAAACCACATTTATGGATCGTTGAATGTTACGCTGGGACACAAACAGCACGCATCCACCCGGAAACAAACCATAGAATATTTATGCCCCCCCAAAAAATTAAACATCCCCCTTTTGCGGATGCCATCTCTTTTCCGGATTTTGCAATTTGTTGACCGCATTGACATAAGCCTTGGCCGAAGCTACCACGATGTCGGTGTCCGCACCTAAGCCATTGACGATGCGCCCGGCTTTTTCCAAACGCACGGTAACTTCGCCCTGGGCGTCGGTGCCATTGGTGATGTTGTTGACCGAGTACAAGGCCAAAGTGGCCTCGGTTTGCACCAATTTCTCGATGGCTTTCAGGGTGGCGTCGACCACGCCACCGCCTTGGGCGACGCCGATGATTTCTTTGTTGTCTATGCGTAAGGTAACTTTGGCGTTGGGGGTTTCGCCGGTTTCCGAGCAGACCTTCAAGGCGATTAATTTGATGCGATCGTCTTCGGCCTCGAAGCTGCTTTCCGAGATGATCGCCTGCAAGTCTTCGTCAAAAATTTCGTGCTTTTTGTCGGCCAATTCCTTGAAACGAGCGAACGCCTCGTTGATTTCCTCTTCCGAACTGAATTCAAACCCCAATTCGGCGATGCGGCTCTTGAACGCATTGCGGCCGGAATGCTTGCCTAACACCATGCGGTTGGCCGACCAGCCGATGTCTTCGGCGCGCATGATTTCGTAAGTCTCGCGGCTTTTCAAGACGCCGTCCTGATGGATGCCGGCCTCGTGGGCGAAGGCGTTGGCGCCGACGATGGCCTTGTTCGGCTGCACCGGAAAGCCGGTGATGGCAGAAACCAATTTGGAACACGTCAAAATCTCGCGGGTGTCAATGCGGGTGTCGCACGGGAACACGTCGTGGCGGGGACGCACCGCCATCACCACCTCTT
>DBNZ01000036.1:4465-6348 GCA_002299495.1 Methylococcaceae bacterium UBA659 | reverse complement strand
CACCGGAAAGCCGGTGATGGCAGAAACCAATTTGGAACACGTCAAAATCTCGCGGGTGTCAATGCGGGTGTCGCACGGGAACACGTCGTGGCGGGTACGCACCGCCATCACCACCTCTTCCAATGAAGCGTTGCCGGCGCGTTCGCCTAAGCCGTTGATGGTGCATTCCACCTGGCGCGCCCCGTTCATGACGGCGGCCAACGAGTTGGCCACCGCCAAACCCAAATCGTTATGGCAATGCACCGAGAAAATGGCCTTGTCGGAATTGGGGATGCGCTTTATCAAATTGGCGATGGTCGCGCCGAACTGCTGCGGCACGCTATAACCTACGGTGTCGGGGATATTCAAGGTTCGCGCCCCGGCAGCGATCACCGCCTCCAAAATCCGGCACAAGAAATCTTCATCCGAACGGCCGGCGTCTTCCGGGGAAAATTCGACATCGTCGGTAAATTTCCGTGCGCGTTTGACGGCTTTGACGGCATAGTCGATGACTTGCTCCGGGGTCATGTGCAATTTCATTTGCATATGGATAGGCGAGGTGGCGATAAAGGTATGGATGCGGCAACGTCCCGCACCTTTCAAGGCTTCGCCGGCGCGGTCTATGTCCTGCTCCAACGCCCTGGCCAAACCGCAGACGGTGCTGTCCTTGATGACCTTGGCCACCGCTTGCACGGCTTCAAAATCGCCGGGGCTGGCGGCCGGGAATCCGGCCTCTATCACGTCCACGCGCAGCCGCTCTAAGGCGCGGGCGATACGGATTTTTTCATCGCGGGTCATGGATGCGCCGGGGCTTTGCTCGCCATCGCGCAAGGTGGTGTCGAAAATAATTAATGAGTCTTTCATAACAATCCCGAAAATAGGTGTTTAAACCTGGCCGTGGGCGGATGGATTAACCATCTGGGGGGGGGATAAAAAGATAGGCTGCCCGTCAAGGCAGCCGCCACCTGGCAACGCGGGCAGCTAGGAAAAGGCAGAGGGCGGTCGCGTATGCAGTGTTCATGGCGGGTGAATATACCGTAACGAATCCTAGCCCTCAAGCGGATTTTAGTTTTTTCGGTCTTGCAACATACGCTTACGCTGCACCAAGGTGATGGCCGGGCCGGAAATGGCATAACCCAAAAACAGCAGGAACAGCATCGTTTGTGCTTCCGCCATGACAAAACCCACCACCACCATGACGCTAATCGCCACCACAAACGGCACTTTCCCTTTTAGGTCAATTTGCTTGAAACTGGAATAACGGAAGTTGCTGACCATCAACAAGCCGGTGCCTATGGTCAAGGCAATGGCTAGGAACTTAATGGTATCGACCTCATAGTCGTGTTCCAAGGATATCCAAATGAACCCGGCTAGGATGGCGGCGGCGGCCGGGCTGGGCAAGCCCTGAAAATAACGCTTGTCGGCGGTTTCAATTTGGGTGTTGAAGCGCGCTAGGCGCAAAGCGGCGCCGGCCGTATGGACAAAGGCGGCGAACAAGCCTAACCGTCCCAAACTGGGGAACGCCCACAAATACATCGCTAAAGCCGGTGCCACGCCAAACGAGACCATATCCGACAAGCTATCGTATTCGGCGCCAAACTGGCTTTGGGTGTGGGTCAAACGCGCCACCCTACCGTCCAGGCCATCCAAAATCATGGCGATAAAGATGGCAACCACCGAGGTTTCATACCGGCCATCGACAGCGGCGACTATCGCGTAAAAACCGGCGAACAAGGCGCCGGTGGTGAATAAATTAGGTAACAGATAAATGCCTCGTGAACGGCCGGGAATGTTTTCAGGGTTCATGGATGGTTTCCATAGGGGGTAAGTGGGAATTTCCGCAAATTATACAATGCCTTGTCCACGCAAAGGGCTATGAAGGGCTATGTCAGTGTTAATTGTGG
>DBNZ01000036.1:0-4086 GCA_002299495.1 Methylococcaceae bacterium UBA659 | reverse complement strand
CTAACGGTGACATAGGCAAACGCAGACAGTAACCCTAAATCCTTTAGCGCAAGCCAAGCGGGCATTCTTTGAGCCAATTCAAGATCGTCCAATTGCAATAACGCCTCGAATTGTTGCCGTTCGGATTTATCCGCAGACAAATATCGCCCTTGCAGATACCGATCCAACAGCAAATCCAGTTCCTTGCTGCCCCGCCGGCACTGCCAGCGCATCTTAGCCGAGAGGTCCATTAACCTTGCTGCCGTTGCAGCAGCAGTTTTTTGATTTCGGCGATCGCTTTGGCGGGGTTCAAATCCTTAGGGCAGGTGTCGGTGCAGTTCATGATGGTGTGGCAACGGTACAGCTTGAACGGGTCTTCCAAATCGTCCAGCCGCTCGCCGGTGTTTTCGTCGCGGCTGTCCACCAACCAGCGGTAGGCTTGCAGCAACACCGCAGGACCCAGGTAGCGGTCGCCGTTCCACCAGTAGCTAGGGCAACTGGTGGAGCAACAGGCGCACAGCACGCAGTCGTAAAGCCCGTCGAGCTTGGCGCGGTCTGCGTGGCTTTGCAGGCGTTCGGAATCGGCCGGGGCGGGGGTTTGGGCTTCCAGCCAAGGTTTGATCGATGCGTATTGGGCGTAAAAATGGGTCATGTCCGGCACCAAATCCTTCACCACCTGCATGTGCGGCAACGGGAAAATCTTAATCGTACCCGTATAGCCCTCTATGGCCTTGGTGCAGGCCAGGCTGTTCCGGCCGTTGATGTTCATCGCGCAGGAACCGCACACGCCTTCGCGGCAAGACCGCCTAAAGGTCAGGCCGCTGTCGATTTCGTTCTTGATTTTGATGATGGCGTCCAGCACCATCGGCCCGCAATCATCCATGTCCAAATGGAAAACATCCACGCGGGGGTTTTCGCCCGCTTCCGGATCCCAACGGTAGACTTCAAAGCGGCGGGTATGCGTTGCGTCATCTGGCGCGGGAAATTCACGCCCTTTGGTCAAAACGGAGTTTTTTGGCAATGTGAACTCAGCCATCAGTAAACCCTCTCTTTCGGTGGGATTGCGTCAACATCATCGGTCAAGGTGTACAAATGCACCGGACGATAACTAAACCGGACTTGGCCGTGTTCCAGCCAGACCAGGGTATGCTTAAGCCAGTTGGCGTCATCGCGCTTGGGGAAATCTTCCCGGGCATGGGCGCCACGGCTTTCGGTGCGGTGGCCGGCGGCGTTGATGGTGACGACGGCCTGGGCCAGCAAGTTATCCAGCTCCAAGGTTTCCACCAAATCGGTGTTCCAAATCAGCGAGGTGTCTTTGACGGCGACATCGGCAAAGGATGCGTTAATGGCGGCCATCGCGCTAATGCCCTGGTCCAACGTGATTTGAGTCCTGAACACGGCGGCCTTGGTTTGCATGGTGCTCTGCATGTCCAGGCGGATTTCGGAGGTGGGCAAATTGCCTCTGCCATGACGAATCCGGTCAAACCGGCTAAGGGCCTGGTCACAGGCGGTTTTGGCCAAGGCTTTATGGGCACCGCCAGGCTTGATGATTTCGGCGCACCGGATGGCCGCCGCCCGCCCGAACACCACCAAATCCAACAACGAGTTGGAACCTAAGCGGTTGGCGCCATGCACGGACACGCAAGCGGCCTCGCCTATCGCCATCAGGCCGGGAACCACCCGGTCGGGATTGTCGCCGTCCAAGGTCACCACTTCGGCTTGGTAATTGGTGGGGATGCCGCCCATGTTGTAATGCACGGTCGGCAAGATTGGGATCGGCTGTTTGGTAACATCGACGGCGGCGAAAATCTTCGCGGTTTCGGAAATGCCTGGCAAGCGTTCGTGGATGATGGCCGGGTCAAGATGCTCGATATGCAGGTAAACGTGGTCTTTCAGCTTGCCGACCCCGCGCCCTTCGTTGACCTCGATGGTAATGGCGCGGCTGACCACGTCGCGGGAAGCCAAATCCTTGGCCGACGGCGCATAGCGTTCCATAAAGCGTTCGCCCTCGGAGTTGGTCAGATAACCGCCCTCCCCCCTGACCCCTTCGGTAATCAGGCAGCCCGCGCCATAGATGCCGGTCGGGTGGAATTGCACGAACTCCATGTCTTGCAACGGCAAACCGGCGCGCAACGCCATCGCGTTGCCGTCGCCGGTGACCGTATGCGCCGAGGTGCAGGAAAAATAAGCCCGCCCGTAACCGCCGGTCGCCAATACCGTCATCTGCGCCTTGAACAAATGCAAGGAACCGTCGTCCAGGCACCAGGCCAACACGCCCCGGCACTCGCCGTCCTGCATGATCAAATCTAAGGCGATGTATTCAATGAAGAACTCGGCCTTATGCTTGAGCGATTGCTGGTACAGCGTGTGCAAAATAGCATGACCGGTTTTGTCCGCCGCCGCACAAGTGCGTTGCGCCTGGCCTTTGCCGTTGTGGGTGGTCATGCCGCCGAAGGCGCGTTGGTAGATTTTGCCGTCCTCGGTGCGCGAAAAAGGCACCCCGTAGTGTTCCAGTTCGATGATGGCGGGTATGGCCTCGCGGCACATGTATTCGATGGCGTCCTGGTCACCTAGCCAGTCCGATCCTTTGACGGTGTCGTACATGTGGAAACGCCAATCGTCCTCGCCCATGTTGCCTAAAGCCGCGCTGATACCGCCTTGGGCGGCGACGGTGTGACTGCGGGTCGGGAACACTTTGGTCAAACAGGCGGTTTTCATGCCCCGTTCCACCATGCCCAGCGTGGCCCGCAAACCCGCGCCACCGGCTCCCACGACCACCACGTCATAGGCATGTTCGATCATTTTATATGCTAAAGCCATGTCTTAACCCGCCACTACGATACGCAACAAGGCCACCGAAGCCGCCAAAGCCAAAAACAAAAAGGCCAAGTTAACCAGCCAAACGGCGATGATTTTTAACCCCTCAGCTGCGACATAGTCCTCGATCACCACCTGCAAGCCCAAGGCCGCATGATAACAAGCCAACAACACCCAAGACCAAACCGCCACCGCATGCAGCGGCTGCGCCAGCCAAGCGAGTGTTTGTTGGTATGGGCTGGTCAGGGACATGCCCAGGTAAACCAGCAGCCAATAGGTCAAAGGCACTAAGGCCAATGCCGTGACCCGCTGCATCCACCAATGCCCCGTGCCCGATTTAGCCGAACCCAGCCCCCTGACTTTTGCTAGTGGTGATTGGTAATCCATAAGTTCCTCTGTGGTGTTCATAGGGTGAAAAAGGTGATGGCTGTCAACACGAACGAACCAGCCAGTTCAATCACGGCAAACCGGTTTAGGTCGTCACGTTCAAAACCAAAGCCGGCATCCCAAAGCAAATGCCGAACCCCATGGCATAAATGAAAAAATAACGCGTACACAAAACCCCAAAAAATCACTTTTAACGGCCACATCGCCAGCCAAGATTGCATCATCAAATAAGCCTGTTCACCCGATGAGACCGCCAGCAATTGCCAAACCAGCATGACCAAACCTAAGACCAGCAGTACACCGGTCATCCGGTGGGCAATGGAAATCAGCCCGGTCAAGGGCAAACGGTATACTTGCAAATGCGGGGAAGTCGGTCTGTTTGGGGATGAAGCCATGATATTTCCTGCCATTGACGGGTGGTTATGCCTATAGATACCGTCTTGAAACAAGTTATGCAAGCGCGTGTTCGTTTCATAGAGAGGGTCACAGGGTTTATTGTTTTTGAGGATAGCGAAAGCGATACACACGAGTTTACGCATTGCCGTGCAGTCGACGGCTTTACCGTTTTTTCCATTGGCTGTCAAACACTCTCATCATAGGATTATGTCGCCAAGCCACTAAAGCGTTCATATACAAAGCCTTACGCAACAGCGCATCACCGGTTTTGGATAAGCGGGTTTTTCCTGTCCAATCACCGGATTGATTTATTCTCGGTTCAAGTCCTGCGTAGGCGGCGGCTTGCTTGGCATGGGTGAAGCCATGATAGCCACTGAGCGCGAGCAACAAATGGGCGGCCCATGCCGAACCCACACCAGGAATGCTCTCAAGCAGTTCGGTGCACTGCTTGAGGTTAGGTTGCCCGCTTTTCGGCAACCCAACCTCAACCGGCCTTACATTGTTGGG
>DBNZ01000058.1 GCA_002299495.1 Methylococcaceae bacterium UBA659 | reverse complement strand
TCACACACTGAAAATCTTGGCAACGAAGCACTAGCGAAGTGAAGCTTTTTAGTCCGCGATAGGCATAGCACCGGGCCGCTTTTCGTAGCGCAGGAGACCGCCTGCAAGTCATCGCAAAACGCGGTCAAGTCATTTAGAACCCATGTCCCGACCGCTTATGACCCGCTTATGACCCGCTTATGACCCGCTAAGGACAGCATCAGGCGAGCTTATATTTTGTTTTTAACATCACGCATAAAACGAATCCTATTGTCGCCATAATCCCGGCGCTTAAAAAAGCAGGCGTATAACTTCCGGTTGCATCGAAAATCGCAGCGCCAATCGAAGGCGCAAGAGCGCCTACACCGAAAGCGGTAAACAGCAGGCCATAATTTGCGCCTAAATGCTTAGCCCCGAAACAACATGAGATAAGTGTCGGGAACAGGGCTAAAGTAACAGCAAAACCCCATCCTAGAAGAGCTGCGGATAGGTATAACGTCGGCAAACTGACAGCAAAGACACTAAATAGCAGTAGCGTTAATGATTGTATTACGTAAGTTATAATCATGACCCAAACAACGCCGAATCTGTCGCTTAGGTGTCCGGCCACAGGCCTGCCAAATCCGTTAAAGGCTGCGAAAATGGCAATAGATCCAGCGGCTTGCCCCGGGCTAAGGTTTATAACCAGCTCCCCATAAATTGGAATGATAGCAACACACATAAGACCACCGGCAATGACCAAGGCAAACGTTGCCCAGATAGTCCAGAAAATCGGACTCTTTAGGAGCGCGCTTGGAGTCGCTTCATTCGCTGCTTTATTAATTTTGGCCGTTTTAGCTTTCAAACTGGGAGGATTCCAGTCAGGCGGAGGGTTTTTTATTAAAAGAGAAGCTACCAGACTGACGACTAAAGTAGCTATGCCTATCATGAGAAGAGTGCCATCAATTCCGAAAATAGGAATTATCCATTCTGCTTTCAAGGGTGCGGCAAACACAGCTGCCAGACCGAAACCCATGACGGCCAATGACAAAGCAAATCCCGGTTTATCAGGAAACCATTTTATAGTCGAAGGGGCAATACAGGCATAGGTTAACCCGCAAGCCATTCCGCCTAAAACACCGTAAGTAACCAGTAGCCACCAAGGGTATGGAATGTAGACGACTAACGAAGCCAAACCATAGGCGATCATGAAAAGGACGGCCCCAATGGCGGAAACCTTCTTAGGTCCGAAAATATCTTGGAGCTTCCCTGCCGGGAACATCATTAAAGCAAAAACGACCATGAACACTGTAAATGGCATTGTCGCTTCGGATTTCGTCCAATTATATGCCGAGACCAAAGGCACGAGAAAAGAACCCCAGGCATAGCTGAACCCCCCCATAAAAGCCAGTAAAAATCCGGCGAAAGGTACAGTCCATCTCATTTTCAAATCACTATCCATATTAGTCCTTCAGTAAATTTATGTAGGGGCTGTTGACGGTTTCTCAAGACACCCGCAACGGCCCGGGTAGGGTACTGGCGCCCTCTTCAGGGTATGCCGGAATGACGATATTTAAAGTTGGGTAGATACTTATGCCGAAAGAGTGGCGTTCAAACCAAATGCGCCCACAAATCGTGTTCGTCCGCTTCCTCAAACTCCACTTGCACCCAATCGCCGACGTTTAAATGCGTTGCGCCGTCGATAAACACTTGCCCGTCGATTTCAGGGGCATCCGCCCGGCTTCTAGCGACCGCCCCTTCAGCCACCACCTCATCCACCAAAACGGTCTCGACACGGCCAACCCGTTGTTGCAAACGAGCCGCGCTGATGTCGGCTTGATGCGCCATAAACCGGGCCAAGCGTTCTTGTTTGACGGCTTCCGGAACCGGGTCTGGCAAGCCATTAGCGGTAGCGCCCTTGACCGGCGAATAAGCAAAACAGCCGACTCGGTCTAATTGCGCCTCGGTTAAAAAATCCAGCAGCCCTACAAATTCCTGCTCGGTTTCGCCGGGAAAACCCACTATGAAGGTGCTGCGTAGGGTGATGCTGGGACAAACTTTGCGCCATGCCTTAATCCGCTCCAGATTGTTTTCGCTGGCGGCCGGGCGTTTCATCAACCTCAAAATCCGGCTGCTGGCATGTTGGAACGGTATATCCAGATAAGGCAATATTTTACCCTCCGCCATCAATGGGATCACCTCATCGACATGCGGATAGGGATAAACGTAATGCAGCCGCACCCAAATACCCAACTCGGCCAAAGCCGCCGCCAAGTCAAAAAAACGGGTTTTCACCGGTTTTCCGCACCAATTTTGGGTGACATAGCCCAAATCAACGCCATAGGCGCTGGTGTCTTGCGACACCACCAACAATTCTTTTACTCCGGCTTGGGCCAAGCGTTCAGCTTCATACAGCACCTCGGCCACGGGTCTTGAGACCAAATCACCGCGCATGGAAGGGATGATGCAGAAGGTGCAGCGGTGGTTGCAGCCCTCGGAAATTTTGATATAAGCGTAATGCTTGGGGGTCAATTTGATGCCTTGCGGCGGCACTAGGCTGGTGAACGGGTCATGCAACGGCGGCAGATGCTCATGCACGGCGGCGATCACTGCCTCTAGGGCATGCGCTCCGGTCACTTTCAACACGGCAGGATGCCGCGCCCTTATTTCCGCCTCGCGGGCGCCTAGGCAACCGGTGACGATGACCTTGCCATTTTCGGCCAACGCCTCGCCGATGCTGTCCAGCGACTCTGCCACGGCGGCGTCGATAAAACCGCAGGTGTTAACGACCACCAGATCGGCCTCTTGATAATTCGGGGAAATGCTATAGCCTTCGGAACGCAGTTGGGTCAGTATTTTTTCGCTGTCAACCAATGCCTTAGGGCAGCCTAGGCTAATAAAACCGACGGTAGGGATGTTGCTCATGGTTCAGATGGATTGATGATGAGGTGCGTGAGAGGGTGTTTTTTAAAAGCTGCGGGAGGTATCGGCGCT
>DBNZ01000170.1:4810-8945 GCA_002299495.1 Methylococcaceae bacterium UBA659 | reverse complement strand
GTAAAGGGAGGTACGACCCCACGGATGGGAGACGTAGGGTCGCGTCTGGAACAGCGACCGAGAGCACCGACAGTAGTCGCCATAGGCGACGCAGGAGCAGTTGCCGAGAGCCAGTCGCAGCACATGCGCCTTTCGACCTGCTCAAGGCGAAAGGCCATCAATAGATTAGAACCACCGAAACCCTAGTCTCCACCACCTAAGCAGGGGCACCGCCCCCGGCGCGATTTCAAAATAAGTGTCTACATAACACAGGGCAGCAAAACCCGAATATAGTGCGGATGGCGTGTTTTCGTATAAGATGAAACCTGCTCGCCTGGACATCAAGCCCACGGCGCGCTAACCGTTACAGCCGCTTATGCCAAATAACCGACCTTAGCTCCCTAACACTACTCATGAGGTGAAGTGCATGTCCGAACCATACGTCTATTCGTTCCAAACCGGAGATAGTAAGAACAAGAAATTACTGGGCGGCAAAGGCGCCAACCTTTGCGGGATGACGCAAATCGGCTTAAACGTGCCGCCCGGCTTTGTCATCACTACCGAAGCTTGCCTGGATTACTTAGTAGACCATTGTTTGCCGGAGGGCTTGCTGGATGCGGTGAAAACCCACATTGCCGAAGTGGAAGACTTAGTGGGCAAAAAATTCGGCGATAGCGACAACCCGTTGCTGGTGTCGGTGCGTTCGGGTTCCGCGATTTCTATGCCGGGGATGATGGACACCATCCTTAACCTTGGTCTGAACGCCCAGACCCTCAACGGCCTGATCAAACAGACCGGCAACCCGCGTTTTGCTTACGACGCTTACCGGCGTTTTATCCAGTTGTTCGGTAAAGTGGCGTTAGGCATTCCCGATGAAAAATTCGACCACCATTTTGTCGCCGTCAAAAAACAAGCGGGCATCCAGGCCGACGTCGCGCTGGATACCGGACACCTGCGCCAAATCAGCGAGCTGTTTTTGCGGGTGGTCCACGAAGAAACCGGCAGGCCGTTCCCCGAAGAGGTTTACACACAATTGGAACTAGCGATCCAGGCCGTGTTTAATTCGTGGCTGGGCAAGCGCGCGGTCGATTATCGGCGCGAGTTCCAGATTACGCCGGAGATGGCCAACGGCACGGCGGCCAATGTCGTCGCGATGGTGTTTGGCAACATGGGCGACGATTCTGCGACCGGCGTCGGTTTTACCCGCAACCCCGGCACCGGCGTCAATGAAATGTACGGCGAATACCTCATCAACGCCCAAGGCGAAGACGTGGTGGCGGGCATCCGCACACCGAAGCCGGTGCATGAACTCGAGCGAGAAATGCCGGAGATATACCAGCAATTGGTCGATTTACGCCACAAATTGGAAACCCACTACCAAGAAGTCCAAGATTACGAATACACCATCGAACACGGCAAGCTCTATTGCCTACAAACCCGCAACGCCAAGATGAACGCGGCGGCGATGGTGCGTACTTCCGTGGAAATGGTGGCGGAAGGCTTGATAGACAAGGAACGCGCCTTGCTCAGGATTCAGCCCGAATCGTTGGAACAATTGCTGCACCCGCAACTCGACCCAAAACACAGCTTTGCACCCGTCGCCCAAGGCTTGCCCGCTTCGCCCGGCGCGGCCTACGGCAAGTGCGTGTTCGATGCCGACAAGGCGGAATTGATGGGGCGTTCCGGTGAAAAGGTGATCTTGTTGCGCGAAGAGACCAAGCCGGAGGACATCCACGGCTTTTTCGCCGCGCAAGGCATCCTGACCAGCCGCGGCGGCAAGACCTCGCATGCCGCCGTAGTCGCCCGCGGCATGGGCAAAGCCTGTATCGCAGGGGCCGAAGACATCAAAATCGACGTGCGCGCCCGCGAGGCGGTCATCGGCGAATTGTTGATCCGGGAGGGCGACGTGATTACTATCGACGGCAGCACGGGATTGATTTACTTAGGCAACATCGGAACCATAGCCCCGACCTTTTCCGACCATATGAAAACTTTGCTGGACTGGGCCGACGAGGTGGCGAAACTGAAAGTCTACGCCAACGTCGACACCCCGGAGCGCGCCCGTGTCGCGGTCAGCTATGGCGCGAAGGGCATCGGCCTGTGCCGCACCGAACGCATGTTCAACGCCGCCGACCGTCTGCCGTTGGTGATAGATATGATTTTGGCCGACAACAGGGATGCAAGGCAAACAGCCTTAGCGAAACTGTTCCCGATCCAACGCGAAGACTTCAAGCAATTGTTCGCGGCAATGGCGCCTTATGCGGTCACCGTGCGCTTGTTAGACCCGCCTATGCACGAGTTCTTGCCGAACGAACATCAATTAGCGGATGAAATCCAGGCGTTGTACGCCTACAAAGTGATGATCCGTGGCCAGCAAGTCACGCTTGATACTTTGGGCAGCCATGCGGATTTGCCTGGGCCGTTCAACCAGCTGAATGAAGAGAGCATCAACCAAGCGATTGCGAAAAAAGAATTGATGTTGAAAAAAGTCCATGAGCTGTACGAAGTCAACCCGATGCTCGGCCATCGCGGTGTGCGTTTGGGCATGACCTACCCGGAAATCTACCAAATGCAAATCCGCTCGATTTTGGAAGCGGCCGCATTGTGTGTGCAGCAACAGATACCGATACAACCGGAAATCATGGTGCCACAGATCATCACACTACAAGAACTCCTCAAGGTACGCTCTGATGTTGATCATATCCATCAAGATGTAGAACGGCAATACGGGATAAAACTGGCGTTTAAGTTCGGCACCATGATCGAAACCGTCCGCGCCTGCACCCGTGCAGGGCCATTAGCGACGGCGGCAGATTTTTTTTCGTTCGGCACCAACGACCTGACCCAGGCGACGTTCTCGTTTTCACGCGAAGACGCGGAAAACAAATTCCTGCCCTTGTATAACGAAACCGGTTTATTAGCAGACAACCCGTTTGAAGTGCTGGACACGAAAGGCGTCGGCCAGTTGATGAAAATGACCGTCGAAGCCGGCCGCAAAACCCGGCCTGACCTTAAAATCGGCATTTGCGGCGAACAAGGCGGCCATCCCGAATCCATCCGTTTTTGCCACCATATCAAACTCGATTATGTCTCGTGTTCCGCTCCTAGGATACCGATTGCCCGCTTAGCCGCCGCCCACGCCAAGCTACTGGAAGGGGATTACCCGCAAGTTTAACCCCATGAAGCAAACAGCGCAGCCAAGCCCTAAAGCGTTTGGCTGCTGGCAGTACTGGTGCCCCGTTTTCAGGGTACCAGTGCCCTTTTCAGGGTACCAGTGCCCTTTTCAGGGTACCAGTGCCCTTTTCAGGGTATACCGCCCCCTGTGTCGTCATGCTGGGCGGCCTGGTCAGTCTTGGCCCTACTGAGTTCGCTTCGTGCGCCCCGAGGGTATTGGCGAAGGCATGGATTTTGGCAGGGTTGACAACGCTAACCAGATAACCTCTTGCGATTATGAATTTGAGGGAGAAATGCGCCACTGCGGCAAAACCGACAACCCAGCAACCCACGCTAAACCGTTAGTTGCCGGGAGCTGTTAGTCTTTCTTAAGGCATTAGGCGACCCAAAAATTTGCCTGTGTCAATGCCAAACCAAGCCCTAATGTGGCAATGGGGGTTTCCGATAGGGTGCCATTGCCATCGGCATCATAATAAAGTGTGCCTATTAAATCGTCGTAGAACAAATAATCATTGCTATCGAGTGCGGCTTTGCCAATGACAAATTCACCCTCCGACAATAAGCCTGTATCGGTTAGGCTGGAAAAAATATTATTTTCCAACCGGACGATATCAAAAATGACCGAGAAATCGGTTATTCTGTCCACTCCCACCCAGCTATCCAATACAAAGGTATCCGCACCCTGTCCACCGGTTAGGTTATCTGAACCACCCTTCCCTATTAACAAATCGTTGCCTAATCCGCCGCTGATGTTATTAGCGGCATTATTGCCGGTCAGCGTATTGTTCAATTTATTGCCTGAAGCGCTGGTACTGTTGTTGCCCAGCAATACCAATCTTTCAACATTGTCATTCAAACTCCAACTAACCCTCGATCTCACGGTGTCAATACCGGCGTTTACTGGCTCTATGACTGCATCCAGTCGGGTATTAACCATGTAAATGTCATTACCCGCTCCGCCCTCAAGATAATCAGCGCCAGC
>DBNZ01000170.1:3654-4445 GCA_002299495.1 Methylococcaceae bacterium UBA659 | reverse complement strand
GCCAGCACCGCCATCCAATCTATCACTGCCTAAATCGCCGAACAAACTGTCGTTGCCATCGTTTCCAAATAGCCTGTCATTACCTGCGCCACCGTCAATGGTATCGCCACCCGACCCGCCCATCAGATCATTGTTAATCGCATTACCGACTATCGTATCGTCATTAGCCCCGCCCCTGGCATTTTCGATAATCACGTTGTAAGCAATAGCGATATTGGCGACAGCAGGGGCTAGCGGCCCAGAAAAGCTGGTTTTTGCGACGCCTAAGGAACTAAATTCGCCTGCATTCAAGTTAATGGACTGACTGAGCGTTTGATTCGATAAATCGAGGGTGTCCGTTCCACCGGCATCCCAAATGGTTTTTATCTCACCCTGCGTGTTGCTAAACGTGTAAACGTCATTGCCAGTCCGGGTGGACAGGTTCGCGCCATAGAGGAACTGAATGGCGGCAATGTCATACAGCATAGGCGTACTAGGCTGGACGGTATAGTAGGTAAAGGCCCCGCCCCCGAGTGAGGTGTAGACTTGCCCGGCGCCCTCATAACTGTTGTAGGACATTATGGTGTACTGCGTACTGTCTTCAGCGCCCGTTAAAACTGCGTTATTGCCCGCAACGGTTGCAAACGGATGTTTTAAGCCCAGCGCGTGGCCTATCTCATGCTGCATAGTGGCAAAATTCGGGCCGTCCTCAGAGTAATCCGTATAATCAGGGTTCAACCAGACATCCCCGGCTTTAGCAGATTGCGTTGAAGTGGGGTAATAAGCGTAACCCGCAAAGCCTTGATTTTTTA
>DBNZ01000170.1:1801-3254 GCA_002299495.1 Methylococcaceae bacterium UBA659 | reverse complement strand
CAGATTGGCAAGCTCGGACCAAGACCCAAGCGCGGCCTTAAAACTGTCTTGCTGGGCGGCATTCAGCCCCGACCAGCCAGCGGTAACTTCATTGCCGTAATTGGCGACAAAGACCGAACCAATGCCCGGAAAACTATAGGTGATGGTCGCGCTCTGACCGTTTTGGATACCCCATTGGTAGGTACTAAGCAAGGCGTTAATCGTTGGGTTTTCAGAAAGTGGCGTGGTTGGCATAGATTGTCCTCATGGTAAGGTTAGCAAAGGATTAGATAAAAACCGAGTGGCTTTAAGAATAACTGACAATGCGGCCATCGTCGGGTGGCCCTTGGAGCGTAAGCAATTACAAACACATCGAAAAGTGTAGACCGCTTTTCAGAAACCGGCCAAATAATCTTTATTTTTCCATATCGGCCAAATTCCACTGCTCTTGAGCATTCAGGCGTAACGCCCCAGCCAATCCCGGACATTTTTTAAAACCACCCCTCGCTCCGGTTCGTTAAAGACTTCATGATACAAGCCCGGATAGATTTTCAAGGTCTTGTGTTTTGAACCCGCCTTTTCGTACAACCATGCTGCCCCGCCGGGATCGACAATCCGGTCTGCGCTGCCCTGCAACACGATGAAAGGTAAAGTGATGCTATGGGCTTGGGCTTGTACTCGTAGCATCGCCTTCAACAATGCCGCACTCATCCGGGCGGTGCACTTTCCGTGGTACACCAAGCGGTCTTTTTTATAAGCCTCTATCACCGCCGGATCGCGTGAAATACCATTACAGTCAATCTGCCATAACCTAAACTTAGGGGCGATCACCGACAGGCCATTAACCAAGCCAATAATGCCCGGGTGCACCACCGCGCTGACTTTAATCAATGGGGCTGAAAAAATGGCACCAGCCACCCCTGCACCCTGACCTAGCAAATACTGGGCAGCCACCAAGCCACCCATGCTATGGCTCAACAAGAACAGCGGGGCATCACCCTCGCGATTCAGGACGATTTCAAAAAAACCGCCCAAAGTGTCGATCAGCGCTTGAAAAGACTCAACGTATTGACGTTCCCCGTCAGAGCGGCCATGACCGATATGGTCAAACCCGTAAACGGCATAGCCCAGCGGTACGAAATAGTCAGCCAGCCCGGCATACCGGCCGCAATGTTCACCTAGACCGTGGATCACCAGCAACACAGCCTTCACCGGCGGTTCCGGCAACCAAGCCTGATAAAAAATGCGGTGCTTGTGGTGGTTGATAAAATAACCTTCACTATGGTTCATGGCTTTGTGTTCAGAACTTGTACAATGGTCAGGGAAACACTGATAACGGCCAGCGGCTGCCTGCCGCTTTACCCACGCCGTCGCGGGCGATGTTAACAGGCTTTGCATCACCATTTAACCTAGCCTGGAGGAAAGGCCGGCAACCCGGCCGCTGAACCGGGCAAAAATTACCGACATTAACCCT
>DBNZ01000170.1:0-1417 GCA_002299495.1 Methylococcaceae bacterium UBA659 | reverse complement strand
CCCCTACCGTCACCGTCACCTATTAACCACTGCCCTAACGTGAAAACATTAAAACCGGTATGCATAAACCAGACTTAGCCGCCCTCGCCGCTGACATTAAACAATGGGGCGAGCAATTGGGCTTTAACCAACTAGGCATCACCGACACCGACTTGCAGCAAGCGGAACAGCACCTAGAAAACTGGCTGGACCAAGGCTTTCATGGCGAAATGGACTACATGCAGCGGCACGGTAAGAAACGCAGCCGGCCGGAATACTTGCAGCCCGGCACCATCCGCATTATCTCCGTACGCATGGATTATCTGCCAGAAACGACGGACAACATCCAGGCAAGCCTAGACGACCCCGCCGCCGCGTTTATTTCCCGCTATGCCTTAGGCCGCGATTACCACAAACTGATGCGTGGCCGCCTGCAAAAACTGGCGGAAAAAATCCAGGCCGCCACTGGTCCATTCGGTTACCGCGCCTTCGTCGACAGCGCCCCGGTGCTGGAAAAGGCCCTCGCCGAAAAAGCAGGACTCGGCTGGATAGGCAAGCATTCCAACGTCATCCACCGCAAGGCCGGTTCCTGGTTTTTTTTGGGGGAAATCTTCACCGACCTGCCATTGCCCATTGACCCACCCGCGACTAACCATTGCGGCGTCTGCACCGCCTGTTTGGACATTTGCCCGACCCAAGCCATCGTCGCCCCTTACCAAGTAGACGCCCGCCGTTGCGTGTCCTACCTGACCATCGAATTGCACGGCCCCATACCCGAACCGTTGCGCCCGTTAATCGGCAACCGCATTTACGGCTGCGACGATTGCCAGTTAGTCTGTCCGTGGAACCGCTTTGCCCGTTTAACGGCGGAGCCAGATTTCCATCCCCGACAGCGCTTGAACCGCCAACAATTGCTGGGGGTGTTTGCCTGGACGGAAGCGGAATTTTTGGCCAAAACCGAAGGTTCGGCAATACGGCGGATTGGTTATCTACGTTGGTTGCGGAATATCGCGGTGGCTTTGGGAAATGCGCCTTATTCGCCGGATATCGTAACCGCCTTGGCCGAAAAATTGGACTACCCATCCGCATTGGTCAGGGAACATGTGCGGTGGGCCTTGCGACAACAAACTGCTGATTAATTTGTTTTTCTCTACTGTCGCGTTAATCGAAGCCGCTAATGCGCCCACTGTGGGCAGGCGACGCAGGAGCAGTTGCCGAGCAGCCAAGGACAGTAACCTCGCCACCCCATCGCGCCCTACAACACCCGGAACCGCCGTAGGCGCGATGCCCCCCGAAACCCCATCACAGCCATAGCCGGCTTAGCGTTCCCACGCCGGAGCCTGGGAACGCTAAAACAGCCCAGCCGCCCGGATGGACAGAGGACAGCCACGCGCATAAAAAAACCACCCGCCCGCGAAGGGTTGGGTGGTTTTTATGG
>DBNZ01000053.1:7903-8926 GCA_002299495.1 Methylococcaceae bacterium UBA659 | reverse complement strand
AGGAGGGCGCTACGGGTTTTGTAGGGGCGCTGCCCTAGTCGCGATCGACCGGGGCATCCACCGTGTCATCGTTGTGGGCCATGCCGTTCCAAATCGCGGCGAGGGCGGCGTTCCTACGCGCACTGTTTAGTTCAACAACGGCAGCACATACGCCGCGATTTTATCGGCGATAACCGGCTGCGCCTTGGCGTTGGGGTGCAGGCCGTCGATTTGCATTTTATCTGGGTCCAGCACCACGTCTTCCAGGATGAACGGCACCAGCGGCACGTCCAGTTCCTTGGCCAGTTGCGGATAGATGGCGTAGAACATGTCCACATAACGCTTGCCGTAATTGGGCGGTATTTTCATGCCCAGCAGCAGCACCTTAGCGCCGGTGTCGCGGACGCGGCGGATGATTTCGGTCAGGTTGGCTTTCATTTCCGCAGGCGACAAGCCGCGCAAGCCGTCATTGGCGCCCAGTTGCAGCAACACCAAATCCGGCTGGTACAATGCCAACGCCTTGCCGATGCGGGCCACCCCCCCGGCGCTGGTGTCACCGCTGACGCTTTCGTTATAAACCCTGTGGCCGACCAGTTTTTTCTGCAACAAATCCACCCAGCCCTGGTCTGTTTCAATGCCGTACCCGGCACTGATGCTATCGCCCAACACCAGTATTGACTTGGCCGCCACGGTCATGGACAGTAAGGCCATTACCACCGCCACTAACATTTTTATCATAATGACTCCTGAAAATAATTTGACCAGAACGGTTATCTTAGCCGAAAACCTGACAAAAACCGTGACCACGTCCGCAGGCGACCTGACCATTTTGTCCGCGATCAACCTGACCATCAAAGTCGGTGAGAGCCTGGCCATCGTCGGCGAATCCGGTTCCGGCAAATCGACCTTGATCAGCCTATTGGCCGGTTTAGATACGCCCTCATCTGGTACTATCCATTTGAACGGAAAATCTTTGACCGAAATGGACGAGGACGGGCGGGCGGCGATCCGCAACCAGGCCATCGGCTTTGTGTTCCAATCGTT
>DBNZ01000053.1:0-7487 GCA_002299495.1 Methylococcaceae bacterium UBA659 | reverse complement strand
ATTGTTGGAACGGGTCGGGCTGGAGCATCGCCTAAAGCATACGCCCAAGCAATTGTCCGGCGGCGAGCAACAACGGGTGGCCTTGGCGCGGGCGTTTGTGACCAGGCCGGCTATTTTGTTCGCCGACGAGCCGACCGGCAATTTGGACAGCAAGACCGGCGCGAAAATTATCGACTTGCTGTTTGAACTGAACCAGGAGTGCCAGACCACCTTGATACTGGTGACCCACGACCATCACTTGGCGGTGCGCTGCCAACGCAGCTTTGAACTCTCGGCGGGGGAAATGCTATGAACCGTTTCAGCTTGTCCTTGCGCTTGTTATGGCTAGACCGCCGTTCCGGCGAATTGACGCTGTTGTTGGCGGCGCTCGTGATCGCCGTCACCAGTTCCGCGGCCATCGCGCTGTTCTCAGACCGCCTGCAACGGACGATGACGGTGCAGACCGCTGAATTTCTGGCTGCCGATTTGGTCATCGCAACCCCCCATGCCATCCCTGAAAACTGGTTGAAAAAGGCTGACGCATTAACATTGACGCCAGCGAGGACGGTGGAATTTTCCAGCGTGTTGATGGAGCACGGGGAAATGCTGTTGGCCAGCATCAAGGCCGTCAGTTCCGGTTATCCGTTGCGCGGGGAAGTGAAAATTACTACCGGCGACGGCCACCCTGAAAGCATCGGGTCACACGGCCCGGAACCGGGTACGGCCTGGGTGGAACGGCGGGTGTTGTCGGCGTTAAGGCTGGCATTGGGCGATAGTTTGACAGTGGGCGAAAAAAGTTTCAAAGTCACCCGGCTGATCGCTTACGAACCCGACAAACGAAGCGATTTTTACAGTTTTTCACCGCGGGTGATGATTAACGAGGCCGACCTGGCCGCCACCCAAGCAATCCAACCGGGCAGCCATGTGCATTATTTTTTCCAATTCATCGGCCCTTTCCAAGCCTTAGCAGACTACCAGAAGTGGCTAACACCGCGAATCACCGCCGAACAGCGGATTATGAATATTCGGGATGACCGTCCAGAACTGGGTTCGGCCTTGAATCGGGCGCAGCGTTATTTGGGTTTGTCCAGCCTGTTGGTGGTGGTGATCGCCGGGGTCGCCATCGCCATGGCCACCCGCCGCTACGGCGAACGCCATTTTGATAACATTGCGCTGCTCCGTTGCCTAGGCTTGAAACAACAGGAAATGCTTTGGCTGTATGGCGGCCAATTTGTGGCGCTGGGCTTGTGCGCCGGTGCCATCGGCTGTTTGTTGGGTTGGTTCGTCCACAACGGCTTGTTCCAGTTACTTCAAAACCTGCTGCCGCAGAAAGTCGCCCAACCTAGCCTTTCCGCCTTGCTGTTTGGTTTTGTGATCGGATTTGCCATGTTGTTGGGCTTTGCCCTGCCGCCGTTGTTGCGGTTGCGGCAGGTTTCGCCGCTGCGGGTATTGCGCCGCGAATTGGCGCCATTGCCGGTTAGCGGCTGGATCGTCTATGGCTTGGCCCTGGCCGTGATCGGCCTGTTGGTTTGGCAGTACAGCAACGACTTAAAGATGACCGTGACCTTGCTGGTTTCTGGCTTGTCGGTGCTGCTGCTTCTGAGTCTGTTGGTTTACGGCTTGCTGGCGCAGATCAAAAACTGCTTGCCCCGGCTGGGATTGGCGTGGCGTTTCGGTTTGCAAGGCCTGACCCGTAACCGGCGCGGTAGCGTCAACCAAGTGGTGGCGTTCAGCCTGACTTTAGTGGCGATGATTTTGAGCTTGGGCGTCCGCAACGATTTGCTCGATGATTGGCACCGGCAATTGCCCGGTCATGCCGCCAACCATTTCGCACTGAACATCTTCCCGGAACAATTGGACGCTTTCCAACAAGCGTTGCAGGCACAAGCCCCAGAAAGCAACCGCTTTTATCCTGTGGTCAGGGGACGCTTGGTGGCCATCAACCAAAACCCGGTGCAAAAAATAGCCAGCAAGGACAGTATGGTCGAAATGGCCACGGACCGGGAATTAAGCCTGACTTGGGCCGAGTTGTTACCCGAAGACAACAAACTGGTGGACGGCCGCTGGTGGGTGGACCAGAGTACGCATCGGGTGTCGGTGGAGCAAAAGTTGGCGGATGACCTTAACATCAAGCTTGGCGACGAGCTGGCCTTCACCATTGGCGGCCAGTCCCTGAACGCCTTCGTCACCAGCATCCGTGCGCTACGCTGGGACACCATGAAGCCGAATTTCTATATGATTTTTTCGCCCGGCACGTTAACAGAATTTCCCAGCACCTACCTAACCAGTTTTTACCTGCCCCAGGAACAGAAAAATCGCTTGAACGGCTTGGTGAAACAGTTCCCCAACGTGACGGTCTTGGAAGTCGACACCATCGTGCAGCAATTTAAAACCATCCTGCGGCAACTGACCGCCGCCATCAATTATTTGTTGTACTTTGCCCTGGCCGCCGGCTTTACCGTGTTGTTCGCCGCCGTTTATGCCAACCTTGACGCCCGCATCCACGAAAGCGCGTTGCTGCGGACGCTAGGCGCTAACCGCCGTCTGTTGACCTGCGCCCATTTGATCGAATTCGGTAGCCTAGGCGTCATCGCCGGCCTGCTCGCGGTGCTGATGGCGGAAACCATCACCTATGCCTTGTATACCCAAGTGATGCTGATGGCGTACCAGCCTAAGTGGTCATTATGGCTGGCCGTTCCGGCATTAGGCGGCATAACCGTGGCTTTTGTCGGTTGGTGGGGGTTAAGGAAGGTGTTGGCTAAGGCGCCGTTGCAGGTATTGCGGAATTTGTGACAGGAGGCAACCCTAGGTTTAACTTTGGCGGCTCATCCGCAATGGGGTTTGCCGCTTTTTGTCGGTAACCTCTATAATGCCCGGTTTGTTTGACAGGTAATCCCTATGCCAAAAAAGAAAAGTGTCAACCTTTTTGAAGACTCTTTGGCCGAACTTGAACAGCTGGTGGCACAGCTTGAGCAAGGCGACATCACCTTGGAGGAATCGTTAAAAGCCTTTGAACGGGGCGTGGCATTGACCCGTACCTGCCAACAAGCCTTGCAGCAAGCCGACCAAAAAGTGCAAATTTTATTGGAAAAAAACGGCACTCAAACCCTGGAGTCATTTACCGATGAGTAACGCCTTAAAAGACTATCTCGTTTATTGTCAAAACCGTGTGGAAACGGCCTTAGAACGTCGGCTCCCCAACGCCAATATCTTGCCGCAAAAATTGCATACGGCCATGCGCTATTGCGTGCTGGGCGGGGGCAAACGGATGCGGCCGATGCTGGCCTATTGCGCGGGTAAAACCTTAGGCCTGGCGCCGGAAGGTTTGGATGGCATCGCTTGCGCCGTGGAACTCATCCATGTTTACTCATTGATCCACGACGATTTGCCGGCCATGGACGACGACGCTTTGCGCCGGGGCAAACCGACTTGCCATGTGGCGTTTGATGAAGCCACCGCCATTTTGGCGGGCGATGCGTTGCAAGCCCTGGCTTTTGAGGTGTTGGCCAACGACGCCAGCATCGCCGTAAAACCAGAAAACCGCTTGAAGATGTTGACCATGCTGACCAAAGCCAGCGGCTCCCAAGGAATGGTCGGCGGGCAGGCTATCGACTTACAAGCAGTGGGGACGAATTTGACTTTGCCGGAATTGGAAAACATGCACATCCATAAAACCGGTGCCTTGATCCGTGCCAGCGTGGTCATGGCCACATTGGCACAGCCAGACTTAGACCCCGCCATCGCCACCCGTCTGGACAATTATGCCAAATGTATTGGCCTGTCTTTTCAAGTCAAGGACGACATTCTCGACGAAGAAAGCGACACCGCCACTTTGGGCAAAACCCAAGGCAAGGATAAAGACCACAACAAACCCACTTATCCGGCCTTGCTCGGTTTGGCCGGCGCCAAGCAAAAAGCTCAGGAGTTGCATGGGATGGCGTTGTCAAACCTGGACATTTTCGGCGCCGAAGCCGACTTATTACGGGCTTTGTCGCTGTATATCATCCAACGTGACCATTGAACCTGTTTTTAACCATCCGACCCATAAGGTCAACTAAATGCAAAGGCTGATTAGTAAAATCCGCGACATCCCCGATTTTCCAAAGCCCGGGATTATGTTCAAAGACATCACCCCATTGGTGAAAGACCCGGCGGCCTTGCGTTTGGCGGTCCAGCAATTGTTGCACCCTTTTTTGGGGCGTGAAATAACCGCCGTAGCGGGCATGGAAGCCCGTGGCTTTATTTTTGGCTCGCTGGTGGCTTGGGAATTGGGCTTGCCGTTTATCCCGTTGCGAAAACCCGGAAAACTGCCTTATGACGTGCAAAGCGTGTCTTATGATTTGGAATATGGTTCGGCGGAGTTGGAGGCGCATATCGACGCTTTTGACCGCAATGACCTAGTGTTGTTGATTGATGACCTGCTTGCTACCGGAGGGACTGCTAAGGCCAGTTGCAGTCTGGTGGAAAAGCTTGGCGCCCAGGTGGTCGCTTGCGCCTTTGTGGTCGAGTTGGATTCCTTGAAGGGCAGGGAAAAGCTAGCGGGCTATGAGGTGCATTCGCTGGTGCATTTCTAGGCGGCACCAGGACAAGACCTAGATAAGCGCAAAAAAACATTCGCCGCAGCCAGGGTCGTTGGCAATCTGTGTATTATTTTTGGAATTGGCGACTACCCTGCGCGGGTTAAATAACCTAAAGGCTGGCTTGGCTTATTCCTGATTGAGGCGGTCAATTTTGTAGGATGCGTCGCGGAATGATTTTGCCGTGACATCGAATGATCGGGCTGCGCCATCGAATAATTGCGCTGCTTCATTGAATTTTTTGGTGTTGCCTAGAAATCCCGCCGCTCCGGAAAAACCCGCCTCGCCCCCGTCATAAAAATCCTCGAAATAATCAAAGCTTTCAAATTGCCCGTCTCTCGCTAAGTTTTGCCGCCACTGCAAAAATGCTTCACGGGTGAACACATAGGAGTCAAGCGCCGCTTCATCAATAAATTTGAGGGCACCTTCGGCATTGGCGCGGGTGTTTAACAAGGACAACAATTGGACGGGGGCGCCGACGTAAGCGACGGGGTTGGCGGCAGTATCAAAAATCGCCCCCGGAATGCCCCTAACCGTAGTCGGGCCTACCAACGGCAAAACCAAATAAGGGCCGCGAGGCACCCCCCACACCGCTAATGTCTGGTCAAAGTCCTCTTCGTTTTGTTTCAACCCTAAGCTCTTTGCCACATCAACAATACCCCCTAAACCAAGCGTCGTGTTGACCAGGAATCGCCCGGTATCGTCGGCGCTTTGCTGGAATTTGCCTTGCAGCGCACTGTTGAAGACGTTGTTGACATTCTTCAGGTTGTTGAAGAAATTAAAAATGCCGGTCTGAACAAACTGCGGGGTGATCGCATGGTAGACATCCACAATCGGTTTGGCCAGGTAGTCGTCGACGGTACTATTAAAGTGATAAAACTGTCGGTTAACACTTTCGAAAGGATCCGCCCTGCTGTAGGCGGTTTTTTGATCTTTGACATTGGCAGCGGCGCAGCCGTCCAACCCTGCTAATCCGATGAGTGTTATTGCCAACATCAGTGGCAACTTGCCAGCAAAATTTTCTTTATCTGAGCCGTGATCTGAGCCGTGCATAGTATGGAGAACCTACCTTTTGGAATGATCGTCGATCTTCTCGTTTAGTCTTCTTATTAGAGCATCAAAGCCTTCCCGTTGCAAAACGCTGGCATATTCGGTTCGTTTCAAGGCCAGATCGCTGACGCCGTTAGCAATGATATTGATGATTTGCCAAGTGTTGCCATTTTGTTTCAACATGTAGTCGAGTTTGACATCTTTTTCGTTGGGTATTTTCAATAAGGTACGGACAACCACGCCGCCCTTTCCGGTTTCTTCCAATGAATCAAAAACGAAAGTTTCCCCATCATAACCCTTAAAATTATGGGCGTAAGAAGACACGCTAAATCTCCTGAACACCTCGACGAAAGTCCGTTGCTGATCTGTGGTTAGTTTTTCCCATTCCCTGCCCACAATAACCCGGGCGATTTTTTCTAAATCATGGCTTTGCGTCACCGGACCATACAATTTTTCATAGCGCCCAGCGTATCCGGCTTTTTTGCCCGCTTTCATGGCGTCAATCAAATGACCTTGAAAAGTTGCAACGACTTGTCTGGCGGTAGCCGCTTCCTGTTCGCCGCCCCATGAACCCACAGGGAACCACAACGCTAACATTAACACAATGATATTTTTATACTTTATGCCCATAATGGGTGACCTCTAAAAAATTTAACAGCAATTATCCCCGGTGATGACCCGTTTATATTGGAACGGGCCACTCCGTGAGCGGTTAGCTTTCTACGCTGACCGGAATAGAAGACAGTTTTGAATCCGGCCTTTTAGCGGGTGTCGATGGCAGCGGTTCTGGCACCATATCGCCTTCAGTCCTAGGTCCCATCAACCCCACGAAAAATCCTTTTAATGGGTTTTTTAGCATGTCTTCGACGGCGGTGGCTTCATAACCACAATGTGCCATACAGCTTGCACATTTAGGGTTGTTGCTGTTGCCGTATTGATCCCATGGTGTGGTGTCTAACAACTCCTGAAATGTCTCGGCATTGCCTTCGTCCGCCAACAAATAACAAGGTTTTTGCCAGCCAAAAACGTTGCGTGTGGGATTTCCCCACGGGGTGCAATGATAGCTTTGGTTGCCCGCCAAAAAGTCAAGGTATAAGCCCGAATGGTTAAACGGCCATTTGCGTTTTTTGTTTTTGCCTATCTTAAAGATTTCGCGGAACAGCTCTTTTACATCCTTGCCTTTAATGAAGATATCTTGTTTCGGCGCGCGCTCATAACTGAAGCCTGGGGCAATAGTTACCGCCTCAACCCCTAATTCAGTCACATAATCCAGGAATTCGGCGACTTCCTCGGCATTTTCCCCTTGGAACAAAGTGCAATTGACGGTCACTCTAAAGCCCTTGGCTAAGGCCAGCTTTATGGCTTCAACCGCCCGTTCAAACACCCCTTCCTGGCATACCGAAGCATCATGTCTTTCTTTCATGCCATCTAAATGGATGGAAAACGTCAGGTAGGGCGATGGCTGGTAATCATCAATCCGTTTTTTTAGCAACAAAGCGTTGGTACACAAGTAAACATATTTTTTGCGCGCCACGATGCCGGCAACGATTTGCGGCATTTCTTTATGGATCAACGGCTCGCCGCCAGGGATGGAAACCATCGGCGCCCCGCATTCATCAACCGCTTGCATGCATTCTTCATAAGACAGGCGTCGGTCGAGGATTTCATCCGGATAATCGATTTTACCGCAACCGGCGCAAGCCAAATTACAACGGAACAAGGGCTCCAGCATTAAGACTAAAGGGTATTTTTTTACTCCTTTAATTTTTTGCTGAATCAGATAGCTACCAACCGTTAACTGTTGGCGTAATGGGACTCCCATGGTAAATCCTCCAAAAAATGAAAACGACGGCAAAGGTCAATAAGCCTTTACCGAGTAAA
>DBNZ01000084.1 GCA_002299495.1 Methylococcaceae bacterium UBA659 | reverse complement strand
ATTGCCTTGGAAGAAAAAATATCGATTGAAACTATTTCCTTATTAAAAATTGGGTCAATGTCCAATTGCCGCAAATAATCGTCCTTGCACAAGGTAAATTCTAACTCCATTTTTTCTTCACCATCCAATAGCTCAAATCTGGCCAACAGCTTATTAGTTTCGCCTTCGGGAATGGTAATCCGTTCCAACATATTGGCGATGAACGGATGCCGTTCTTCATGCGCCGAGCAATGCAACAACACAAAAATCAACTGCAACAACGTACTCTTACCGCCGCCATTCAAGCTGCCCAATGGGAACACTTGCGGGTTAAACTCCGGCTCGAAGCGTATATCCACATTTTTTAACGCCCTGAACTCGGGGACTTGCACACGGACTAAGCGCATCGTAATTTCCTCTTGGTGGTTTGGGGTTGGGCGGTAGGTGTTGGGTTATGTTATTGCCCATCTACATCATTTGGCTTCGTCAACCATCTGCAAAATCTTTTCTTCGACTTCTTGCGCTACTTGCGTCAACTCGGCATCGTCTGACAGGGCGGACAGCATGGGGGCGGGTTTGATCAGGCCGATTTGGTTTGGCCTTGTTCGGTATACACCGAAATCCGGCAGGGCAGGGCCCTATTTAGGCGCATGTCGCAGGACAACACGTTGGCGGCTTGTTGTGGATTGCACACTTCAAAAATTTTGCATTCTTCAGCAAACCCGATCCCTTTGTTGCGTAGGGTGGTTCCCAAATTGTGGATATGCAACACGCCAAAACCGTGGTTCTTGACGGCCGATTCAAGGTCGGCGACTGCTTGGACAAAGGGTTTTGGGGTTTCAACAATAGCGTACATAGCTTTTCCGTGGCATAGCTGATGCCGATGTTGCCGCCTAGTGTATCGCTAGAGTCCGGCAATGAAAAGCGACAGGAGATGGGGCTGGTTTTTTGCAGTGTGACAATTGACGTTAGCTGAACTTTTTCTGGAAGCGGTCTTTAACCGCATTCGCCGCCAGATGGGTCGGGTCTATCGGCTCATACGTCCAATATTCAAACTCGTTGCTAATCGGCTTGGCAGCCCCGTAATCGACGAGCCGACCGAGGATTTCGCGATGGAAACATTCGGTGGCTTCCTTGCTGAGATCCACCAGGATGGGCTTGCCGGTGAATGCCGCTTCCGAACACATGGACAAGGAATCGCCAGTGACAATGAAGAGGTCGGTATAGGCCAAGATGGCATAGTAAAAATCCAAAGGCGTGTTATGCCAATCAAAAAAACGGGGGTTAAGGTTGTCGAGTTCGGTTAGGAGCACACAGAGTGAGGTAGGCGGGGTGCGGCGGCTGTTGGTGATGAGCAAACTGCCGCCTTGACGGGCGATGATCGGCGCAATCCGACGGGCCAGTTGCCGGGCATGGCTTGCAGTAAAACCCGCGCAATAACGGGTGTTGCCTCCGACCAGAAAGGCGGTGATGGGGCGCGGCAGGGTACGGAAATAATCGGCATGTTTTTGGCCGGCGGCCTGCAAGTTTTCATGGCTGAGCCGGTGCGGGACGCCAAGCAGGGTGACGATGTTGTGACCCGTCAACTGCGTGGAGGCGATCAAGTCGTACTCGCTAAGGCGCGGATGAGGCTGTTCGGGTAGGATGGAGGCCAAATAGACAGCGAACAAACGCTCCCCAAACACTTGTCGTAAGTCGGCAATTTCTGCTGTGGTTTCTTCCCCGGTGCCGCTAATGATCACTAAGGGCAAGGCCTGGCCTAGAGCGTCGTATTTTTCTCGCAGCATGTCTTGGTAGCCCTTAACGTCGTCATGCGGTAACGGGATGATTTCATAAGCCAAACCCAAATGCTCGACCAGACCGATGCGGGCGTGCAGTTCGCCCGTGTAATGGCTGTCTAATACCCATACTAACGCTTTAAGGTTATTGCGGTTTTCACTCATCACGCGGTTCCTTTTTCAATGCTTTGCGCGGCTAGGGCGCCATCGGCTAGGGCGGCGGCGACCGATGGGTGTTTGGGGTTGGCGACATCGCCTATGGCATAGAGACCGGGGATGTTTGTCCGTTTGGCGGAGTCGGTGATGATATAACCGGCTTGTTGGTTTAAGCCTGAAAAAACGCCAAATTGGGTCAAAAATTCGCTGTTGGCGGCAAACCCGATACGGAAGAAAACCCGGTCAACTCGCAGCCATTGGCTGGTTTTTCCGTCCTTGGACAGGGCCAAGCATAAACCGTGTTGTTCTGGTTTGAATCCGGCCAGCACGGTCTGCTCATGCAGCGTGATGCGGCCTTCGTGGCTGAGGAGGGAGATTTCTGTGCGGATTTGGGTTTGGGCTTTGGCTTGGGAACGCATGACTAAATGCACGTGTGCGCCGGCTAAGGCCAGGTCTTTTGCGGTAAAGTGAGCATTGTCGCCCGCCCCAATCACGGCAATGCTCTGGCCTTCCCAGTAGGGTGGGTAGTCGAGATGGCCTAGAGGATAGGCACCCAGCAAACCCGATTGTTGGGCCGACCCGAATCCTGGAAGGTCGGTGAACATTTCTGCGCCTAAGACCCTAACGCCGGTCGCAACCACTAAGGCGGGTGCCGCCAGGCGATGATTTTGCCCGTCGCTTTGGATGTTCAGTTGATAACCGTCCGCACAAGTTTCAACGCCGGCCAAAACACTGTTTGGATGGATCGTCACCGCAGAGTGGAAAATGTGATCGGCGAAGCGATGCGCCAGTTCCACACTGGTAATGTCGGGAAAGCCCAGCATCCAACGGTTGACCCGGTTGATAGCCAGCAACTGGCCGCCGAGTGTACCGCCACGTTCGATGATTACCGGTTGGTGGCCTAGTTGGCTGAGCCACAAGGCACAGGACATGCCCGCCGCTCCGCCGCCGATAATCCCGACGGTCATCCGCATGGCCAGGGATTTGCCCATGTTTAGTTAATCCTAGGTTGGGGTAAGGTTTGGCTATTTACTGCGGCTTAACTTTAACCTAAAAATAAGGGCATGCAAGTAAAAAGGGGGGCAAAGCACCGGAGCGGGTCTGGATTAAGCCAAATGATCCCTCACCTCAAGGTCAGGTTTTTAACCAATGGGCAGCTTCGATAGCATGGCAATCAGTGAGACCAAGGAAGCGCTGATTAAATCAAACAACCCCTCTCTCCGAAGGGCGCCCGTGGTTCGACCGGCTCACCACGAACGGAATCAATGCGTTACCGGGTAGTGGTCAGATGCGAACGGGTTAAACATCGTAGCAGTGCCGCCCTCGGCGCGAGGGGTTGATCTGGATTGCACACGCACCCTAAACCGCACAGGGCGAAACAGGATCAGCCGCAGCGTTTACTTTGCTAGGCGGCCAGCTAAATCAGCGCCGAACTGGCGTAATTTGAGGTCGTGGCATTGGACATAACCAAGGGTAAAAAAATACGGGCTGATGAAGGCGCAGAGTATGTTGCCTAGGGCGTTGAAAAACGTGGTGAACCAGGGGCTGGAATCCAAGGCGTCGCCCATAATGCCGGGGACAAAAAACAGGCTCAAGTAAATGATGGTTAATACGATTCCTGGAACCGTGAAAACGGACGCAGTGCGCCACCAGTTGGCCCAAACCAAGTTATGGCTGGCGCGTAGTGACGCATAGCCGCCCATGTTGTCGATGACGATAAAATAAAGGTAAAACGACAAGGATAAGGATAGGATCAAGCCGGGTATGGCCAACGCCACAAAACCGATCATAACCGCTAGGGAATACAGGATGGTCGCCACCAGCATGGGCAGGAACTTATCCAGTCCGACCTGTAGGGCTTGCAGGACGGTGTCTTCGCGTTGGTTGACGGCATTGTCGATGCGGTAAATCATCGCACTGTAAAGCACGAATGAGAGCAGGGACATGACAAACCCCACGGACAGAAGCGACGGCAGCTTGACGATGAGGAAAGCCATCCCTTCCGCTGCGCTGGCGGTTTCAGGAATTCCTATTATCAAATCCGAAAATAATCCCAGTGAAACCAAAAAAACCGCCAAGGCTAAAATAAGCCCCAGTAATTTGCTGAAACAAGCCGAGTAAAGTTTGATGCTGGTGGCCAGCACTTGGGTCATGCTGGCGGGTTGGTTGGGTAAGATTTGCATGGCCATAGTCCGCAGTTAAGGTGGTCCGCAACATCAGGATAGGCCGTATTGTCCGGTTTGAAACCTCAAGCGGGATCAAGGGCTTCGGCCAGCCATTGCGGTTTGCTCAGGCAATGCTGTTTTACTTGGCTTTTGTCCATTTGTTGCCAAAGTTCAGCATAGCTTTGTTGGTGGACAGGGTGTTTTTGTCCGGGGGCGATTTCGGCCAGGGGGGCTAGGATGAACGCATAGCGGTCGATATCATCGCGTGGCAGTTTCAGTTGGCCGTCATTGAATACTAAGTCACCGAAGATGAGTAAGTCTAAGTCTAAAGTCCGGGCGGTGAATTTATGGCTGTCGACTGGACGGCCATTGGCGGTTTCAATCGCCCGCAAGCGTCGCCAAACGCTGTCGGCATCCCCATCGGAATCGAAACTTACCACCAAGTTATAAAAAGGGTCGCCGTTGAAACCGAATGCTTCCGATTCGTAGATGCTGGAAACGGCCAGCTCGCCGAACTGCCTGCGTAATGCCTTAAGGCCTTGTCCGATGTAACGCTCTCGGTCAATATTGCTGCCGATGCCGACATAAACTTGGGTCACGCCGGTTTTTCCCCCCGTTCGATGGTGATGCCGACATCAATCCCTGTGCCAATCGCGCCTTTTTTGTTGAGGGTGATTTTCACCCAAGGCACTTGAAATTCTGACAGGATCAAACGGGCGATTTCAGAAATCAGCCGTTCCACCAACAAGTATTCACAGTTTTTGACAAAATCAATAATCCGGTCGGACACGGTTTTATAGTCTAGCGCATATTGGATGTCGTCGGTTTGGGCGGCTTTTTCAATATCAAAAGCCATTTCTATGTCTAGGATGATGGTTTGCCGTGTGCGGCGTTCCCAATCATAAATGCCGATGATGGTGTCAATTTCCAAGCCGCCTAAAAAAATAAGGTCCATTTGCGTTTCCGGTTATGATGTTGCCATTTTCGGGCAAGTATCCGGTAATCAGCCCCGTCTTACAAGTGTTAGCAGAGAGGAAAGTGGCAATGGTCGAATGGTTGTTTATCCCTATGGCTTATCTGGTCGGCTCCGTGTCCAGTGCTATTTTGGTGTGCCGAATGTTGGGATTGCCTGACCCTAGGGAACAAGGTTCGGGCAATCCGGGGGCGACCAATGTCCTACGCATTGGCGGAAAGAGGGCGGCAGGCATCACCTTATTGGGCGATTTACTGAAAGGCGTGGCGCCTGTATATGCCGCCCGATTGCTGGGGATGCCGGTAGAAATTCAGGTGTTGACCGGGCTGGCGGCTTTTTTTGGCCACTTATACCCGGTTTTTTTCAAGTTTAAAGGCGGCAAAGGGGTGGCGACTTCGGTAGGGGTTATGCTGGGGTTGTCGTGGCTGTTCGGGTTTGCGGTTATGGCCACCTGGATTTTGGTTTACAAGGTCGGCAAGATTTCATCGCTGGCCGCCCTGATCGCATCCATATCGTCACCTGTTTATGCCTGGCTGATTGTTGGCCAGATGCCGGTGACCGCCACCGCTTGTATCATGTCCGCCGTTTTGCTTTGGCGGCATAAAACGAACATACAACGCTTATTGGCTGGAGAAGAGAATTAATGCGTTATGCTAAGCCGCCAACAGGAGATATGGCGCAGGCTCTAAGCTAGGCGGTCGCCAGCCAATGCGGCAGGGGTGTCCGGTAAACCGGTTTATCTTCAGGTAGCTTGCTTTTTTGAGGGCAAGTTCCACCGCTGGGTTGGGTTCAAGTTGTGGCAAGCCCGTTAGCCAACCTTGGGCTATCCATAACAGCTATTTCTCGGCGTTCATAAGCCAAGCTTAAAAAATCTACGGCATAAAAAAAGGGTACGGCAGCGTACCCTTTTCCGTTACTGCAAGCTAGG
>DBNZ01000131.1:3600-4961 GCA_002299495.1 Methylococcaceae bacterium UBA659 | reverse complement strand
CCGCTCAAAATTATCGTTAAACCGTAATAACGACCCATACTTCCAAACCTATTTGATACCGTTGGGGCATCTGCCCAAACGTGGCTTCAACGCTTCTGAGCATAATCTACGCAAGGCTTTTGAGTGGTTTGAAAAGCATATTCAAACTTATTCCCACCAACATCAAGCCGATAAAGACGTTGAGTTGGCAAAATTGGCCGAACACATCAGCGACAAACTTTTTTTTACCGTGATTACGGTAACCGATGAATTAAATGCTTATAAGGTTTTTGAAACCCTGAATGCCCGCGGCGTTAGGTTGTCAGCCACCGATTTACTAAAAAACTATCTATTTTCCGTATTGCACAAGCACAACCAGCATGAGCACGAATTATTAGTGCTGGAAGACCGATGGGAAGCGATGGTGGGTAGGCTTGGTAGCGAGAGTTTTCCTGATTTTCTTAGGGTTTATTGGAATAGCCGATATCCTTTTGTGCGCCAAGCGGATTTGTTTAAAACTATCCGAAAAAAAATCAATAATAACCGCGCCATTGTTTTTGAATTGCTGCGTGGAATGGAAGAGGATATGGATACGTATTTGGCATTTACCCAGCCGGATACATCCGACTGGCCGCTGTCCCTTAAAACATCGGCCAATACGCTGAAACTGTTTAGTGTACGCCAACCTTTACCGTTAGTTTTGGCGGCGAAGCGACGTTTAAACGAGGGTGATTTCGATAGTTTTATGGAAAGTTGCGTCGCGTTAGCTTTCCGCTATAACGTCATCGGCAAGCAACCGCCTAACGAACAGGAGCGGACTTACAACAATGTCGCGCAAAAGGTGGTTGAGGGAGAACTTACTTCGTTAAATGCCATTCTCCAAGCACTAAAACCGATCTATCCTAATGACCCATTCTTTTATGCTGCGTTTGCTGAAAAAACATTTAATACCCGCGATAGCCGAAATAATCGGCTAGTCCGTTATATTTTGTGCCATCTGGAGAAACCATTAGATGGGTCAGCTTATGATTTTGAAGATGCCACGCTAACGGTCGAACATGTTTTGCCACAACGGCCAGAAACTGACTGGGACAGTTTTTCAGACGAAGAAATTGAGACGATGACCTACCGTTTGGGGAATATGACCTTGTTGGAAAAAAATAAAAACCAGAAAGTCGCCAATGCCGGATATTCGGCCAAAAGACCCGTTTATCAGGGCAGCAACTTTGCCATAACGCGCAAAATAGCGGAACAAAATGAAGTCTGGCAAGCCCGCCGCATAGCGGATCGCCAAAGGCAACTGGCAAATACGGCCAAAACCCTATGGCGCATTGCCCAATTATCCTGAACTGAGCCGTCCATCAGAATCAACCACCATGACC
>DBNZ01000131.1:0-3188 GCA_002299495.1 Methylococcaceae bacterium UBA659 | reverse complement strand
GCGATGGAAGTGGCGAAAACCAAGATGGCACAAGGCGAGCAGGGCACGTTTTACCGGCCCGACCGGGAGTCGCTGGTGCTGCGGCGGATCAGGGAGCTTAACACGGGACCATTGTCTGACCACACCGCCGTGCGTTTCTTCCGCGAAATCATGTCGGCCTGCTTGGCCTTAGAAAAGCCGCTGGAAGTGGCGTTTTTAGGGCCGGAAGGTACGTTCACCCAGCAAGCGGCGTTCAAGCATTTCGGCCATGCCGTCAAAGCCGTACCGGTAGCGGCCATCCACGAAATTTTTAACGCCGTAGAAACCGGCTCATGCCAATTTGGCGTGGTGCCGGTGGAAAACTCGACCGAAGGCGTCGTCACCCACACCCTAGACCGCTTGCTGGTCTCATCGCTGAATATTTGCGGCGAAGTAAGCCTTCGCGTCCATCAAAATTTGATGGGCTTAGCGCAAAATTGGGCGGAGATCACCGCCGTCTATTCGCACCAACAATCGCTGGCGCAGTGCCGCCGATGGCTGGATAAAAACCTGCCTAAAGCCCGGCGAGTCGCGGTCAGCAGCAATGCCGAAGCGGCCAGGTTGGCGGCGGCCGATAGGCAAATCGCCGCCATTGGCGGCATGGTCGCCGCCGAGCTTTATGAGCTGCCGATTTTAGCCAAGCATATCGAAGATGTCCCCCATAACACCACCCGCTTTTTGGTGGTTGGCCAGCAAAGCTCGATGCCGACCGGGAACGACAAGACCTCATTGCTGCTTTCGACCAGCAACAAACCGGGTGCGCTATACCAGATGCTAGAACCCTTCGCCACTTTTAACGTGGACATGGCCAATATCGAATCGCGGCCCTCGCAACAAGGCCTGTGGGACTATGTGTTTTTCATCGACATCTTAGGCCATGCCGAGGACGAACCGGTCGCTAAGGCTTTAGCCAGCTTGCGGAACAAGGTCAATATGTTGAAAATATTGGGTTCTTACCCAAGACCCGTGTTTTAAGATGGCCAACATAACCGATTTGTCACAATTGGATTTGGGCGGCACCTATTCCTATGCCGATTACTTGACCTGGCGATTTGAAGAAACGGTCGAGTTATTTCACGGCAAGGTTTCGTTAATGAGTCCGGCGCCAAATTTGGCGCATCAACGGGTTTCTATCCGTTTGAGCGGCATTTTGTATCCATTCTTCAAACAGCAAAAATGCCCGCTTTTTGCCGCCCCTTTTGACGTTCGTCTTTACGACCGCCGTAAATCCATAGTTGCTAACCGGGAAATTTTTACCGTCGTGCAACCCGATTTATGCGTGATATGCGACACCGACAAGCTCGACAGCAAAGGTTGTTTGGGTGCGCCGGACTGGGTCATCGAAGTTTTATCGGCAAACACGGCGCGTAAAGACGCCCAGACAAAATTTCAGATTTACCAAGAAGCCGGTGTCAAGGAATATTGGCTAGTGCATCCTTATGAAGCCACCATCGTCCAATTTTTGCTCGATGAAATGGAAGAACGCTACCAGTTCATCAAAATCTTGACTGCCGAAGACCAAGTAAGCCCCCAACTTTTCCCCGATTTATCTATCGACTTACAAGAAGTGTTTGCCCAATAAACAGCGCCCATGAACAACACCATCCACCAACTCGCCATCCCCGGAGTCCGGCGATTGATCCCTTACAAACCCGGCAAACCGATGGACGAGTTGGAACGCGAATTAGGCCTAGCCGACATCGTCAAACTGGCCTCCAACGAAAACCCGTTAGGGCCTGGCGCCAAAGCCTTAGCGGCCATTCAGGCCGCCCTGCCGAACTTGGCCTTATACCCCGATGGCAGTGGCTTCCAGCTCAAACAAGCCCTGGCCGACAAATGGAACCTCGCCCCCGACCAAATCACCTTAGGCAATGGTTCCAACGAAATTTTGGAATTGCTGGCGCGGGCGTTTTTGACCCCGGAACTGGAAGCCGTCTTTTCCCAACATGCCTTCGCCGTTTACCCGTTGGTCACCCAAGCGGTTGGTGCGGTTGGCGTTGAAGCCCCGGCAGCCGGTTATGGCCACGACTTGCAGGCAATGGCGCAAGCGGTCACCGCCAACACCCGGCTGGTATTCATCGCCAACCCGAACAACCCTACCGGCACGGAATTGCCACAAAGCCAAATCCAGGCCTTTGTCGCCGCTTTGCCCGCGCATGTCATTTGTGTGCTGGACGAGGCCTATTTTGAATTCGCGGGCCACCCGGCGGCGGAAGATTCCGTCCGTTGGCTTGACCATTACCCCAACTTGGTCATCACCCGCACCTTTTCCAAAGCCTACGGCTTGGCCGGCCTGCGGGTCGGATACGGCTTGTCCAGCCCGGCATTGGCTGACATCCTGAACCGCGTCCGGCAACCGTTCAACAACAACAGCCTAGCCCTTGCCGCCGCCGCTGCGGCCTTAGATGATCACGTCCATTTGCAACGGACGCTGGCCAACAACGCGGCCGGCATGTCGCAACTGACCGATGGTTTTAAGGCAATGGACTTGGAATGGATACCCTCGGCGGGCAATTTTGTTTCCGTCCATTTAAACCGCGACGGATTGCCGGTTTATGAGGCTTTGTTACGCCAAGGCGTGATTGTCCGGCCTGTCGCCAATTACGGCCTGCCCCAGCATTTGCGCGTCAGCATCGGCACACCGGGCGAGAACGCCCGTTTCCTGACCGCATTATCCGAAGTATTCGCGGGTTGCTGACGGTGTTGTTCAAAAAGCTCTGCATCATAGGCGTCGGACTCATCGGCGGCTCCATTGCCAAGGCCGCAAGACAACGGCAATTAGCGGCCAGCATCGTCGGTTTTGGCCGGGAAGCGGACAAACCCAATCTTGAGGCCGCCCTGAAAACCGGCGTCATCGACAGCGTCTATTTTGACATAGGCTTAGCGGTGCAAGATGCCGACGCCGTGCTGATCGCCACGCCGGTCAACCGCTTTGAAACCATCTTCACCTTATTGAAACCGCACTGGAACAGCAACGCCGTTTATAGCGATGTCGGCAGCACCAAAGGGAATGTCCTGGCCGCCGCCGAAGCCGTGTTCGGATTTGTGCCCGATAATTTCATCCCCGCCCACCCTATCGCTGGCGGCGAGAACAGCGGCGTAGCGGCGGCGCAAGTGGATTTATTCGACGGCAAGCGCCTAATCATCACACCGAACGCCAGCAGCAGACC
>DBNZ01000151.1:1444-6361 GCA_002299495.1 Methylococcaceae bacterium UBA659 | reverse complement strand
CCTGCCATCGCAGCAGACGGCCATTAGGTCGCGGCATCACCCTGCCGTGGCCGCAGGCCGCAATGCGGCAATCCCCTCCCATCCGGAAACGCGGCCCGCCCTGCAACTCTGGCGAGTTTGGAAAAAGCTATTGGAGACGTCCCAGCACCAACAAATCCCCATTATCAGCGGCTTCTTGGCGACCTCAATACGGCAACATCCCGATGCCCGCGTTTATGACCAGATCAATAGCCTTTTGGCCGGAACCGGCTTAGCCACAGAAAACAAGGCCTTGTTACTTGATTTGTTATCGGATGTTGCGACCCCGGAAGCCTTGGATATATTGTTGGGTCTTACGGCCACAGAGAAAAGCTCCGCAACTTATTTTTTAGTGTTGTTGGCAATCGCCCGTATGGGCGATAACCGTTGGGGCGGGGAGTTCCACGAAGCATTGTCGCCCGCCTTAGAATTGGCTTGGGTTAACCCGGACATCCACGAGCCGGCTTTAGTGACAACCCTAGCCTCAACCCTTGCCAAAGTCGGTGCGCCACAAGGCGTCGATTTGCTTTTACAAACCCTTACAGATAACGATCACAGCACGCAAAAACAGGAAACTGAACGCGCCAGGCAAGCAGCGGCCTTTCTTGCCATACCGCAAACCCGTAACCCTAATGCCGTGCCGGTGTTGATAGAATGGTTTCGCAATGAGGGTTTAGGGACACCCGGATTTGAAGTGAGTGGCGATGCTTTAGCGGCGATCGGTTCGCCGGAAGCCATTCAAGAAATTGTGGCATGGGCCAGACAGTCACCGGATGAAGGGGCGCGCAACCTGGGTGCTTGGCTATCGCAAATAGAGGATGAGCATGCCTTGCAAGCCATGTCGGCCGTGCCAATCGAGTCTTTTCAGAGCCTAAAAGTCGGTGCAGTGGTAAAAAAATTTGCCATGACCGCAAAGCCCTAGGCAACCGCATCCCCATTACTGAACGCCTTGGCGTCGATCCATCGATACCGCTATTGCTTGGGATAGAAAATAAACAGCCCATTGCCTTTGAATTTATCCAACTTGAGGGGGAAAATCGACCATTAGCCCCTCTTTACTGTTGGACAAATAACCCTTACCCACCCTGAAAACTTTTGGAGACCGCATTGAAACCATTAATCCTATCGGCCGCGTTAACTTTTTTAGTAATGTCCTGCGCAACGTCCAGCGAACCTAACCTTTCTGACCACAGATACGATGCCGCAGAAGTGATCAACAAAACATGGCAATGGCAAGGTACGGTCACGCCCGTGGAAAAAATCACGGTCCAACATCCGGAAAATTACACCTTAAAATTGGCTGAAAACGGCCTGGCTGAATTTAGGTTCGACTGCAATCGTGGCGGTGCTGACTATCAGATTTCAGATAGCAAGTTGTCTTTTGGCCATATGATGTCAACCCGCATGGCTTGTCCGGAAGGCTCTTTGGATTCAGTCTATATGAAGCAGTTACAAGAGGTGACTTTGTTCTTTATTAAAAATAACGATCTCTACTTGGATATGCCCGCCGATAGCGGCACTCTGCATTTTAAGGAACAGGCCCTGCGACAATAAAATCAAGGCGCTTGTTATCCAGCCTGTTTTCAGCAAAATCTCCCTCAGCTTGATGGGCAATGACTTAGCAACAAGCCAGCCTATTGCTGGTTAAGCTTGCCCAATGTCCCGCACTTCTTGCTCCAATACCAACCGTTCCAAACTTTCATGCCGTAAGCTGGTAAACAAATTGATGCGCCGTTCCAGCAGGGCAAAGGCTTTTGCGAAAGCCAGGCGTTTTTCATCCCCTGCGACGGCGGCCGGGTCGGCGACACCCCAATGCGCCGTGATGGGTTGGTTGAGCCAGACCGGGCAAACCTCACCCGCCGCCTGGTCACAAACGGTGATGACGAAATCTAGCGCCGGGGCATCAGGAGCCACGAATTCCTCCCAACTTTTACTACGGACATCGGGCGCTGGAACGTTTTCTAAGGCCAAGCGTTCCAAAGCGGCCGGATTGACTGTGCCGGTCGGGTTGCTACCCGCGCTAAAGGCACGGAATTTTCCGGCCCCGAGCTTGTTCAATAAGGCCTCGGCCATGATGCTGCGGGCGGAATTGCCGGTGCAGAGGAACAAGACACTAAAAACACGCTTTTGTTTAGGGATGGCGAGGGGGAACACCGCATCACCAAATTCCGTGATAGCCTCTAAGGGATAAGACAGCTCCCAGGAAATGCCTTGCGGGTCTTCCGTCCAATACCTGTCGGATTTGGTATAACAGCAGGCGGCCTCTTTTTGGGCTTGGACGGGTAAATTTGCTGCCGACAAGCGTTGCTTTAGTGCGGCCAATTCGGTATCGGATCCGGCCAATATACCTAAATGGCTTAATCCCGGCTCTGCCCCGCGTTGGGAAATGGCGAAGCTAAGGCAGGGTTCGTGCAACGACCATTGGGCGTAATCAGGTTTGGTTTCAGTAGGCTCGGCGGCAAATAATGCCGTGTAAAAACGGATGCTTTCGGAGAGGTTTTTGACGGCAATATGCAAGTAGAAGCGTTTCATAACAATAATCCTGCTGGCAAATGGTTGGGCTGGTTATACACACCCACTATAACCAATTAATAGGCAACCTAGGTGAAATGTTTTGGCCGATACCCTCGGCCGGGGCGTGTAAATGGTTCATGCCCGCCCGCTTTTAGCCGGTCGAAAAGATGAGGAAAGCGTCGTTATGTATCAACACAACGCCCCCCAAAGCCTCAGCCGGTTTTGGCCTGATATTCGCACAAATCGGCGATGATGCAAACCGGACATTTGGGTTTCCGTGCGGTGCAGGTGTAACGCCCATGCAAGATCAGCAAATGATGGGCATCTTTTTTGTGTCGCCTCGGCGTCCATTTTTCCAGCTTTTGTTCCACTGCCAAGACGTTCTTGCCAGGTGCGATCTGAGTCCGGTTGGCGACCCGGAAAATGTGCGTATCAACGGCGATGGTGTGGTGGCCAAAAGCGGTGTTGAGGATAACGTTGGCGGTTTTCCGGCCGACGCCGGCTAAGGCTTCCAGTTCGGCTCGGGTTTGTGGCACTTGCCCGTTGTGTCTGTCCAACAATTGCTGGCATAGGGTCATGATGTTGGCGGCCTTGCCGTTGTAAAGGCCGATGGTTTTGATATAGCCCTTTAGACCCTCCAGCCCTAACGCTAAGAGCACCGCCGGAGTGTTGGCGACTTTGAATAATGGCGCGGTGGCCTTGTTGACGCTTTTATCGGTGGCCTGGGCGGACAACACCACGGCAACCAGCAACTCGAAGTCGGTCGTGTAATCCAGCTCGGTGGTAGGTTCTGGCATGGCTGCCGCCAGGCGGTCAAAAATGGCCAAACGTTTTTCGGCGTTCATCAGTGGGCGTTCAGATTCCGTAATGCTTGCGCTTGCGCCAGAAAGTGGCGCGACTCATGCCTAACAGCCGTGCCGCCGGGCTAATCATGCCGTTACAACGAGCCAGTGCGTCCCGGATGGCGTCGGCTTCTTGGTGGGCGGGTAATGGCGCGGCTATTTTGGAACCCGGTTCTTGGCTTTTCGATTCCCGAAATTCGGGCGGCAATTCCGATAACTGCAACACCGCTCCCCTGCCGACCGCGAATGCATACTCGATGACATTATGCAGTTCCCGGACATTACCCGGCCAAGCGTAATCCAGCAGCACCTGCATGGCGGCCGGGTCAATGCGGTCGATTTTGCGGAAATTTTCTTTATTGTGTTGCTGGATGAAATGCCAGAGCAACAGGCTTATGTCTTCCCGGCGTTCCCGCAGTGGCGGCAGGAAAATCGGCACTACCCGCAGCCGGTACATCAAATCTTCGCGGAACTCGCCGCGCCTGGTTTGTTCCCGCAACGACCTGTGGGTGGCCGCCACGATGCGCACGTCAACAGCAATGGAACGGTCGCCGCCTACCGGTATGAACGTGCGTTCTTGCAGCACGCGCAGCAGCTTAGCCTGCAATGCCAACGGCAATTCCGCCACCTCATCCAAAAATAACGTGCCGCCGTGGGCGCGTTGGAACAAGCCTTTATGGTCTTTGACCGCGCCGGTGAACGCGCCACGGACATGGCCGAAAAGTTCGCTTTCAAGCAAGCTGCTGGACAGTGCGGCGCAGTTGATCGCTAAAAACGGCGCATCCCGGCGGGCGCTTAAATCATGGATGGCCCTTGCGACCAGTTCCTTGCCGGAACCGCTTTCCCCCCGCACCAGCACAGTCGCGGCCGTCTCGGCGGCGTTTTCAATGATTTGAAAAACCGTCTGCATGGCGGGCGAACGGCTAATGATGCCATGAAAGTTTTGTTTGTGGCCTTGGTTTGGCCGGGCAGGTAGAGCCGATATTTGCTTGTCCGCAGGCAACAACAAAGCGAAACCGCCTACGAATTGCCCGTTTTGGTCAAACAACGCACGGCTGATTTTCCGCAATTGCAGTTGCCTGCCATCTGCACAAGGCCAAACCAATGGTTCGCCTTGGGTATTTTTTGTTGCGTCGATCTGCCCATAGTAAGGGATGGGCGTATCCGCCATTGCTTGCCAAGATTGGCCAGTGAGGTCTTCCGCCGATGGACTCCAAAACAACAGCCGTTGTTTGTCATCGAGCACATAAAAAGCTTGCTCGGCCAGCAAGCTGGACAAATTGGCAATGACGCAATCAGGGTCGAACCGCCCCGGCCAGTTTAGCAACGGGTTAGGGGGCGGGCTATACATCTGGGGTGGAAATCATTTGGCTGCGTAGAGGTAGGTCATGTTGACGGTTCACAAGGTTTGCCAGGAAATGCTGGAACCTCAATCAAACGCTATTGATCCGGCCTTATTCCGTTTTAACTTCCGTTCGCCTTAAGCGGGTCGAAAGGCGCATGTGCTGCGGCTGGGTTCTCGGCAACTGCTCCTGCGTTGCTC